>JASLIY010000068.1 GCA_030152675.1 Acinetobacter sp. | reverse complement strand
CGATCTGTATAAATTCACCATGTTACAGGTGGTATTACACAAGTTCCCCCAAACACATAGTGTTTATCATTTTCGATGTCGTAATTTAGACGATACGGTTTATCCGTTGGCAGACATACTGGATGATCTCAATCAGCAGCTTGATTATTTATGTGAATTAAAATTCGCTGAAGACGAATTGCAATACCTGCGTAAATTTCGCTTCATCAAGAGTGACTTTGTCGATTACCTAGAGTTGTTCCAACTCAAGCGACGTTTTATTCATGCTGGGATTGATGCTGAAGGGCGTTTGGATATTTGGGTTGAAGGCCCAATGGTCCAAGCCATGATGTTTGAAATCTTTGTCCTCGCCATCGTCAATGAATTGTATTTTTATCGCCTTCGTGATGATCAGGTCATGCTTGAGGGTGAACGTCGTCTCAAAGCTAAAATTGAGTTGATGCAACATTATCAGCAGCAACTCAATCCGCAAGATCCGCCATTTCTGGTTTCAGACTTTGGGACGCGTAGACGTTATAGCCTAGAGTGGCAACGCCATGTAGTGGAGTCATTTCACAAAGCAGTACCCAACGTATTTCGGGGTACCAGTAATGTGTATTTGGCCAAGTCTTTAAATATCGTGCCGATCGGCACCATGGCGCATGAATTCTTACAGGCCTTCCAAGCCCTTGATGTGCGCCTACGTGACTTTCAAAAAGCCGCGCTGGAAACATGGGTGCAAGAGTATCGCGGTGATTTGGGGATTGCGCTGACAGATGTCGTCGGTATGGATGCATTTTTACGTGATTTTGATCTGTATTTTGCCAAGCTCTTCGATGGCTTAAGACACGATAGTGGTGATCCTTATGTTTGGGGCGATAAAGCCTATGCACATTATCGAAAGCTCAAGATCGACACCAAAACCAAAATGTTGACCTTTAGTGATGGCCTCAATATTGAGACCGCTTGGCAGTTACATCAGTACTTTAAAGATCGCTTTAAAGTCAGTTTTGGCATTGGCACCAATTTGACCAATGATATGGGGCAGACCCCGTTAAATATCGTATTGAAATTGGTGGAATGTAATGGACAGTCAGTGGCGAAAATATCAGACAGCCCGGGTAAAACCATGACCGATAACGATACCTTCTTGGCATATTTACGTCAGGTATTTGATATCACTGAACAGGCCTAAAGCCAGCACTTTTGACTTCATATTTTTCCAATCCTATGACGACACCTCATCTCATCGATCTTGGTTTATTGATAGACGCTGAACAATTGCAGCCCTACTTAGGGCACCCGCAGTTGTGTCTGATCGATCTATGCCGCAGTTCTGTCTATGCGCAGTTGCATATACCGGGCGCGATCCATTTACGCCCGGCTGCATTGGTGCAAGCGCAAGACAAGGCCATGGGCATGCTGCCCGATGCAGTGGCGATGCAGCAATTGATCGACCAGCTTAACTTAGCACCGGATCAGCATGTTGTGGTCTATGACGATGAGGGCGGCGCTTGGGCCAGTCGTTTGATTTGGAATTTACACTGCTACGGCTTCACGCAAACCAGTGTATTAAATGGTGGCTTGCATGCTTGGCTTGCAGCGGGTCTACCGACCAGTAACCAAGTGACGCCGTGCGCGCCTGTGACTGAACGCTATGTCGTGGATGCTGGTGCGATGCAGCAGTATCGTATTCGATATGCTGAACTTCGTGAGCAGGTCGCAGAGCACGCGCTTCAGCTGTGGGACTGTCGTAGCAGAGAAGAATATACCGGACAGCGCTTAGCAGCGCGACGGGGTGGGCATATTCCCGGTGCACAGCATTTTGAATGGAGTACTGCACTTCATCGTGAAAATCATTTAAAATTGCATCCCTTAGCAGATATTCAACAACGCCTAGAGCAGCTTGGGTTTAATCTTGAGCAGTCGGTCGTGGTATATTGTCAGTCACATCATCGTTCAAGTTTGGCCTATCTCATCGCTCGATTATTGGGCTGGCAGGTCTTGGCCTACGACGGTGCGTGGAGTGAATGGGGGAATCGCCCCGATAGTCCTATAGTGAGCGGAGATACCCCATTTTGAGTTTTAAAACACGTTTAAAAAAACAAATTTTTATTCAGGCGCAGCAGATCCTACCGCAACACAAGTTTAGTCGTATCGTGGGGAAACTGGCCGCCAGTGAAAATCCAATCATTAAAAATACAGTGATTCAGGCATTTAAAGCAAAGTACGGCATTGATTTAAGTATTGCTGAACAGCCAGATGCACTTAAATTTAAGTCATTTAACGAATTTTTTACCCGTGCCTTAAAGCCGGGGATACGCGAAGTTGATCCTGCAGCAAACAGCATTGTTTCCCCAGCAGATGGTGCAATTTCGCAAATCGGTACAATCCAAGCCGGTGAGATTTTCCAAGCCAAGGGACAGCAGTTTTCAGTCGAGAAGTTGATTGGTGATCCGCAATTGGCTGCAGTGTTTGAGCAAGGTGAGTTTGCAACGGTTTATCTTTCGCCACGTGACTATCATCGCGTGCATATGCCATTTGCAGGCACTTTGACCGAGACACTCTATATTCCGGGCGAACTGTTTTCAGTCAATCAAACCACGGCAGAAAATATCCCGGGTTTGTTTGCACGCAATGAACGCATGGTGTGTTTGTTTGACACTGAAGTTGGTCGTATGGCTGTGGTCTTGGTCGGCGCCATGATCGTTGCTGGGATCGAGACTGTTGCTACCGGCAAGGTCAAGCCAAGTGGTCGTGTGGAACTGCAGCACCATAGCATGCCGCTACAAAAAGGCGATGAGCTTGGACGTTTTTATTTGGGTTCGACGGCGATTGTGTTGTTTGAAAAAGACAAAATGCGTTGGGATCATCAGTTCAAAGCCAATTCATTGGTCTCCATGGGCGAGCGTTTAGGCAGCCTGAGCGAATAAGTTATTCGACCCAGATTCAACCCAAAAGACCGTCGTAAGGATTCAGCATAGAAACTGATCCTGTATCGCAAAGAGCCAAGCCCAGTCATCTGACTGGGCTTGGCTCTTTTGGCGTTGACTATTTTCATCTGAGTACAGCGTTAATCTGCGGAATAAAGATTCTCTTTGGGAAATACTGCTTTAAAGATCGAGCCACGGTTTTCAATCGATTCGACCTCAAGATGCGCGCCGTGTTGCATCAACACATGCTTCACGATCGCCAAGCCCAATCCAGTGCCTCCTGTTTGTCGACTACGAGCACTATCCACGCGGTAGAAGCGTTCGGTCAAACGTGGCAGGTGTTTTGGATCAATACCGATCCCAGTATCTTCCACGGTAAAATAACCCTGTTCGGCGTCATCATGCCAACCGATGGTGATGGTGCCACCTTTGGGGGTGTATTTGATCGCATTGGTGATCAGGTTGCTAAAGGCACTGGCGATTTCCATATCTGAACCGATCAAGTCGCAATGACTGTCGATTTCTAGATTTAGGGTATGACCAAAATCCACGTTATAGGCCTGAGCATCGTCAAACAATTGATTCATCAGGCTCGGCATTTCGATGATTTGATTCTTGGCGATTTGTTTGTCATTTTCCAAGCGCGACAACAACAGCAAATCATTGACCAAGGCATTCATACGTCGGGTCTGCGACTGCATTTGTTCAAAAGCACGTTTCCAACGCGGACTAATTTCTTCTTGATCGGTAAAGGTTTCGATATAGCCACTGAGTACCGTCAATGGCGTGCGGAGTTCATGCGAGATATTGTCGACAAAGTCTTTACGCATTTGTTCTAGGTTTTGCATCCGCGTCACATCATAGGCCACCAACAAACGGCTTTCACTGCCAAATCGGGTCAGTTTGATTTGCACATAATGCTCATCCTGAATCGAGGATTTGATCTTGATGCCATCTGGAGATTTATCGATGTCATTAAAATATTCAATGAAATTTGGTTGGCGCAAAATGGTGAGTAAGTTGCGGCCACGGTCCAAGGATTGGATGCCGAGTAATCTTTCTGCGGCAGGATTCGACCATTCGATTTGATGCAGCTCATCGGTCAGCACCACGGCTTCGGCTAAGGCCACCAATGAAGATTGGGCACGATCGATGAGACCGACCATTTCCGCTTGCACCACACGCTCTTGGCGCTGGGCACGATAGACATTAAATAACAGTGCCCCCCAAATGCCATGCAAATTGGGCGGCACATCATAGGGACGATTGGAGATCCACTCGTTGACCAAATAAAGAGAGCGTAGCTGTAGTACAAAAAAAAAGCCCAATGCGATCAGCAGGCAGCTACCCAAATAACCAATCCCGTATCCGATCAGCGCGCCAATCAAGAGCAAGAACATCAGAAGTTTTAGATCTTGCTTGGCAAATGTCCATAAACTGCTGTAGCGAAATTTTTGATGGTCCCGCGCTATTTCTGGGACCGGATAGGGTTCATACATATATTCAGCGATGACCTAAAGGTAAAAAGTTTTAACCTAGCGCAAGATCGGCACGGGTTGAAAAGCGGTAGCCAGTGCCACGCACCGTTTGTACAAAACGGTCGACTGCATAAGGTTCAAGCACTTTACGTAAGCGACGAATATGAACGTCAATGGTGCGATCTTCGATATAGACGTTACCGCCCCAGACTTGATCAAGAAGTTGGGCACGGGTATAGGCACGTTCTGGGTGAGTCATAAAAAAAGCCAACAGACGATACTCGGTCGGCCCCATTTCCAAGATATGATCGCCAAAACTAACGCGCTGGCTGACTGGATCCAGGATCAAGCCGTTGGCATCAATGGTTTTTTCGCCACTGAGTGCATTGGCACGGCGGAGCACAGCTTTGATACGTGACACCAATTCTCGGGTGGAAAATGGCTTGGTCATGTAGTCATCAGCACCAGCATCAAGACCTTGAACTTTATGATCTTCTTCACCACGTGCGGTGAGCATGATCACGGGAATTTCGGATAAATTTTCATCACGTTTTAAACGGCGGCATAAATCTACACCGCTAATACCACCGGGCATCATCCAGTCTAACAAAATCAATGCTGGACGTTGATCGACGATCATTTGATGGGCTTGTTTTGCATCTTCTGCTTGTAGGCATTGAAAACCTGCCATATCCAAAGAGGTATGAATCATCTCGCGAATTGGCAGCTCGTCATCGACGATTAAAATGTAGTCATCTTTCACAACGCAATATCCTATGATGAACGGTGACCCGTTTTTATATTTATGACAGGCTTATTACAAAGATTAATTATGACAGTATCATTGCAAAAGTGGGTGAGAAGGTGATTTTTGCAACGATTTGTGACAAATATTTGTCAAATTCTTGACAAATCAATGACATCCGCGTCATGTCAATTTGGGCCGTTTCAGCGCAGTTGCCAAATAAATTCAATCTGTTGCGCTTGAGTGAGCGGTTTCAGACATGAAATTTTCCAATAACGAAAGGAAAACCACCTCACAGGCCGTGACGATTTGTGCTTGGGATTGCACAAATCCGCCCATCACCCAACGAATCGCAATTTGTGTGACATAGCCATTGAGTCCGGTGGCGATGAGCGAAATTTCGTCTTCACTGACTTGGCTTTGGGGCAGCATCGCCATGACAAAAGCATGGATCATACGATCAAAACGCCCCATGGTTTCACGAATGGTGGCATGTTGATGCAGTTCTTGAACCAGCATGGCATCGACATAAATAATACGTGCCATGCGCGGATCATTTTTAAGCAGTTCAAAGAGCGCACTTAAACCGGATTTGACCATTAATCGCGGATCAGGGCTGCTGTGTAGAATGGCCTGCATGACAGTGTGTTCTAAGCTTTCAATCAACTGTAAAAAGATGCACTGAAACAAGTGTTCGCTTTTTTTAAAGGATTCATAAAAATAGCGTTCAGTGAGCTTGGCTTCGGTGCAGACATCTTTGACGGTCACTGAAAAAAAACCCTGTGTGCCATAGGTCTCAATACCAGCTTCGATCAGCTTTTCACGACGCGCTTGTTTGCGCTCAGCCAATGAAAGCCCTTTAAATTGACGTTCTTTGGTGGTTTTTGCACCCCGATCTTGGGGTTGATCGATTTCAGTACAAGGATCTTGGCTCATAAGCAATTCGCGCAGCTCAAAAAAAATGAAAAGTAGTCTAGTCAGGCCATCATAACAAACCTCACAGCGAATGCGTGCATCTGGCATTTTCGCCGAGGCGGATAAGTTGGAGTTTATATTGACAATATGTATTGTCAATTTTATAGTGTGATTTATGTGCTGTAACGCGCAATAACGTGCGGAAAATTCAAATAAGGAATCACAATGAAAAATTTAAACAATAAAGTTGCAGCCATCACGGGTGCAGGGTCGGGCATTGGACAGCAACTGGCGATCTTATTGGCGCAGCAGGGCTGTCATTTATCACTCAGTGATGTCAATGAGCAAGGCTTGGCGAGCACCGCAGAATTACTCAAAACTTATGATGTACGCGTCACCACGCAAAAACTAGATGTGGCCGATCGTGTTGCGATGCAGAAATGGGCTGCAGAAACGGTGCAGCATCATGGTTCAGTCAACATGATTTTTAACAATGC
>JASLIY010000055.1 GCA_030152675.1 Acinetobacter sp. | reverse complement strand
TATTTAACTGGTATGTGGGAGTGCGCAGTCTTGCTCAACACTCCCGATACCGAATCAATAGAGGTGAGAAATGTTAAAAACAACGGTTGTGTTGAGTATTTTAATGGCACCGCTCAGCAGCTTTGCGATTGGTGTCGGTGAAATCACATCCTTTATGGAGTCGGAGCAATCGATCCTGAGTAAAGAGATCACCAATACCACCAATGTGGCACGCTATATTGGTTTAAAAGTACAACGTATTTCGTCGCCGATGAAAGGCGGCGAAATCATCCCGATGCAAAGTCAATCTGAGATTTTATTTACCCCAGCCAGTCAAATTTTGGCAGGTAACGCCAAAGAGTTTTTTCGTATTGTTTATCAAGGGCCAAAAGATAATCTGGAACGTTATTATCGTTTATCGTGGCTGGATGCACCGATGAGTCAATTTGAAAAAGATCCGGCAGCAAAATCGGGCATGGCAACCACATCTGCGCAAATTGATACGATTTTAGTGGTTGCTCCGCGACAAGAAAATTTTAAATACAATTATAACAAGGGTGAAATTCAAAACTTAGGCAATGCAAGTTTCCGCGTGGTCTCTGTGGGGGCGTGTAAAAATAGCATCGATGATCAGACCGGAAAGGGCTGTCGCGAACGTTATTTCGTCATGCCTGGCGATAGTATTCGATTGAAATATACTGATGTTAGTCAATCTAAAACCCATGTCGGTCTTTGGCATAAAGGCCAATATATTGGCTTGAAGTAAGTACAACAGATGAAGTCACTCTGTTCCTTACGATATCTTTTGATATTAAACAGCTTGCTTTGGATGCTCAGTCTCAGCAAGACCGCATTTGCAGATGAAGCACAACCAGTGCGCTTAGGCGATTATGTCTTGCCGAGCGCACTCAGTGAAATGCTCGAAAATGGCGTGACGATTCCGGTTTACTTGCAATATGCGACACAAAGCACTGAACTCAAAGATCAACAAAAAATTGCGCAAGCTGAGCTCTATGCCAAAGAGGGCAGTCTTTATATTCGAGGCTTAAGCTTGGAGCAATCTTCACAGAATACGGTGTTCTCCACCCCGACTCAACAGGCCATCAACCAACTCAAAGATCAAAAAGTAGATCAAGATTTAAATGTTCAACTGACCCAAAGTGCGTTATTGAAACTGGACTTGATCGCGCTTTATCTACAATTGGTGGTGGATGAGCCTGCGATCGGGACGCGTTTTATCGAACGCTCAGATCGCTTGGGTGCATCCTCAGCACAAGGCTTGAGTTCAGTTTTAAACTATCGGATTGGGTCATATTATAATTTTTATGATCAGCATCGTAATAGCTCAAGTTATGTCAATCTCAATAACGTGTCATCGTATCAAGAACATCACCTGATTTTAAATGCGACCGGTTATGGGATCGGGGGAAATGATCCAAGTTACACTATCCATCGTGCTTTGTATGAACGTGATGTTGATGGCTTTCGGTTTGCAGCGGGCATGATGGACACTTGGAGTATGCAGTCGATTTCGAGTTTAAGTGTCGTCAATAGCAGCACAGTCTATGGCTTCTCTTTGGGAAATATGAGTAGCAGTATGATTGAAAATAATCATCATGCATTAACGCCGATTACGGTCTTTTTACCCAGTGCCGGAACGGTACAGTTATATCGAGATGGTCGCCTATTGAGCCTGCAAAATTTTGAACTCGGGCGACATGAGGTCGATACCACCACTTTACCCGTTGGTGTATATAGCGTTGAAGTGAAAACCATGGTCAATGGTGAAGAGATCAGTTCGAGTATCGCGCACGTGAATAAGTCTCACCAAAGACAATCCAGCAATACCCAAAAAATCGAATGGCAAATGTTTGGTGGGCAACTGACCTATAACAAACGACAACTTTCTCAGGATGAAGGCAATGCAGAGCAAGATGCTTGGTTGTTGGGTATGGTCATGAATAAGAACTTTGCTTGGTGGTCGGGCGCGTCATTGCGGCCGAGTATTTATAGCATTTCAAATATCAAGCATCGCGATAACATTCTGGTCGCTGAGTTGGATAGCAACTTTTCTTTTAGCCCTAACTTTAATCTGAGTATGCAAAGTATGTTGGCGTCAGATGCGAGTTTTCGTAAAACCATCACCGCAAATTATAATCTGCCCAAAGGTTATGGCAACGTATGGGGTGCTTACGATAAGTCAGATTTAGGAAAGAAAGTTTTTATTGAGAAGCAGGACAATTATAATCTCGGGATTAATCTCAATCTCAGCCAAATACATTCGTCTTTGGGCATGTTAAATGGCAGTTATGCAAAAGACGTAGGCCATGATAATGATTATTTTAATATCGAATATAGCCAAAACCTTGCCACGCTGAAGTTCGCTGAATTAGGTGTGCGGGCAGGGTTGGTTAAAAATAAAGATCGTAGTCAGTCAATGTATGGCGAGAGCACGCAAGATAAATATATTCACTTCGAGTTTAAAATGCCATTTTCAAAATGGTTTAATGTGGGCCTAAATAGTCGCAATGACCATGTGCTTGCTAACGTCAGTGCCAAGAAAGCGTTTGATCAAGGTGTTATCAAAAATGCTGGCATAGAATTCTCTAAAATCGTCAAGAAAAAACAGCGTGATGCCGATGATGATCGTCTGAGTGTCACGTCGTACCTTGGTTATGAAAGTCAATATAATGCGGGTTCCATGACGGCAAGTATGGAGGGCAATCATTACGCGCTTAGCTATGCCGGACAAGGGACAGTCGCCTATGCAGATCAAAAAATTGCACTCAATGCCAATCCTTTAGATGCCGGTGTGATGATTCATACTGGATTGCAAGACAAGGGCAAAATGTCGGCAGTGATTAATGGTCAAACCTATCAGTTATCTGGGAAAAATAATTTTATTGCCCTGATGCCCTATAAAGAATATTTGATCGAACTGGCGAATGATACAAAATCCTTAAGCAGTGTCAATATCGTCAAGGGACGCAGCAGCACAGTAACTTTATATCCTGGCAATGTCGCCGTACTCAAGCCAGAGGTGCAACAACTGGTGACCATCTTTGGGCGGATTCATTATCCTTCCGGTGAGGTCGCGAAAAATGTGCCATTGAATAATCATATTGGTAAGACCGTGACCGATGAGTTTGGTGAGTTTTCGATCGATGTGGATAAGCGCTATCCTGTACTGAGTTTAACGCTGGCGGATGGCACGTCCTGTGAATCACAGCTTGATCTAAAAACAGCTGAGAGTGCGGTTTGGTTGGGTGACTTGTTCTGCCAAAGTAAGACCAGTCATGCAACGTTATTGAGTCGCCAGCAGTCGATCTTTCAGCAGTCTGATGTTTCGCTGCAGCGATTTCCGCAGCAAGCTTTCAATGGTTTGGAGGCCAGAAGCAGATGAGTACTGGCAATAAATCGCCTCTAGGTCGCGTATTATGGCTGTTATTCTTCGTCAGCAGCACGATGAGTCATCCAAGTTTTGCTGCACTGCGGCCTAGCATCCTCGCACCACAAAGTAATGAATATATTTTTATCGAGAACTTAATCGACCATGAGTTTTTTGTCACACCGCGTAATTTAGATCCCCGTTTGACCGGGGCCAATGTCTGGACCAAGTTTGGATCAACCAGACAATCCAGTTTGGGCTATATCGGTATGACCAACTGGACTGCCAACAATCAATTTGTCGATATGTGGATCGAGAATTCTCCGATACATACGCCTTTTCAAGGCTTACGCTGTGTACGCGGTGGGCAATGTCCTTCACAAGGTTTTATTCAACCTGGAATGCTGGATCAATATGGTTTTTATAGAACCCCCGCACGCTCTGGGATCAATAATGGGGGCTATGGCTTTGCACTGCTATCCAATAGTGCCTATGAACATCTGCGTACTTTGGCTGTTGGGGTGCGTAATACCTTTGATTTGAATTTTTGCCGCACCAATAATGCCTATGATCCTGCACTCGGCCAACGTTGTAATACCCATGCCACGACTGGAAATTGGTATAAAACCAATTTTAATCTCACCAAAACTGCACATATTACTCTGACCGATACCCGTGGAGCGAGTGAGGTCTGGGTAGATTCGAATGGAATTCCGAGTTTGGCGGAACGTAGTGAATTTTGTCAGGTCGGCGTGGTGATGGGTGAATCTGGCATTATCTGCAAAATGGTCAAATATGATGTGCGTAAAAACTCAGATATTTATTCAACATTACGCTTTAATTTAATTGTTGATCAGAGCCAGCTCAAATTTACGCCGAATTCCAGCAGTATTAAAATCAGTGGCAATAACACGCAGTGGTATAACTATGCTGCCAATACCCCAGCCAATTCTTTTTTTCAGTCTGGCTCGGGTTATATTTCGATCTTTTTCTCAAATCGTTTTTTAAAAACCTTGGCGACCTATAAAGGCAGCATTCAAGGTCATGAAGATATTTTCACTTTTAACTTTAACAACAGCAATACGCCAGAATCTGGCTATTATCAATTTTCCTCATCGACCAAACTGCATATTTTACCGCGTGAATACGGGATCAGCATTCGGCCTGAGGCCAACAGTGTTGGACGCGTGAATGCGCAGATAGGCTCAAGAAAGCCGATTGAGTTTGACTATAAAGTGACATTATCTGCGCCGCGTATGGCCGACAACGTCACCGCCCAAGTCATGGGCCCCAGTGCGGCAAAAAACCGACTGAATTACTGTCGCTTTAATTCTTTGGATCAGCGTTATGCAGTTTTGATTCCGGCATATCTCAGTTTTACAACACGCAGCAATCAGACGCAGCAGATCCGTAATAGTTGTGCGGATGCTGACATCTCGATTCGGGATGCGGCATGGTCGGTGGTGCCTTGGGATCAATTTCAATCTGGACACTTTTATTCGACCCCACTGAAACTTTCATTTGCGATGGATGATCCAGTCTCCTTGTTCACTGAAGCGGGGCAACAATGGGAGGGAACGGTGTATGCCGAGGGGATGATTAAAGTAAAAGCGCTGTGGTTAGGGCAGTAAATTCAAAGATAAAAAGATAAAAAGATAAAAAACAGACAATCAGCATGATTCATCTATTTTGATACGGCTACAAATAGTGCTGCAACTTGGTCATGCCAAAACTTAAATCATTTGTCAATCCAGAATTGCTCACTCAAATTCATGTGTAATATAAATAAGGTGGTTTGATTTTAACCATACTTGTGAGGTGATAGTCATAATTACTCACTGGATATAGGGATGTTTTTCATTTTTTTGGGTTCTTTGGGAATCTTTTCTTTGCTTATTGTCATAAATCAGAAACGCACATGTAAGAAAAACTTAACATATATGGCCTTAATTAACATAAAATGATAACAAATGTGATATGTATCACATAAATGATCGCTGATATGATGAGCCTTCAAAATATGACTAAGAAGTCAAATTTTAAGTTTCTTTTTAGTGGGGTGTATTTAAAAGCTTGTTCTTTTTATCAAGTCTAAGTTTTGGATCACGAAAGATATTTACTTTTTTATTTTAAATGAGAATTTTATGAAAAAATTTATTGCGCTTGTTGCCACATCTGTCCTTTCAGTTTCTGCTTTTGCTGATGTTACTGCAACATCAGTAGCCACTTGGGATGCGTCAGCAACTAAAGATACCAAGAGTGCTTTAGTTGTAACGCCTTTGAAATCATTGAACTTTCAATATGCAGAAGGTTTGAAAGCATTTAATACTGTTGACGGTGCATTTGATGTAACGATCGAAGGTCAATCTGGCGCAACTGACTTTACTTTGAAGTCACAAGTTGTTCGTAACACTTTGTCTCGTAGTGCAGATGCATCTACTTTGGACGTTGGCGTGGCTTGGAATGGCACTAAATTAAACTCAGCAACAGAGACTGTGTTGGTTGATGTGGCTCAAAATGTGACCAGTGATCTTGTTGGTGTTGCAAATGGCTATAACGGAAGTGGTCGTAGTTCTGCACAAGGCAAATTCACATTCTCTATTGATTCAGCAACTTCTGACGGTACAACTGCTGCACAGTTTGCTGATTTAGTTGACGGTAACTGGGATGGTGAAGTCGCTGTTCTATTTACTGCAAACTGGAAAACTCCATAAGTCGCAGTCGCTCTATTTAAAATCTAAAAACGATTAAAACTTGTTGGGGGAAGTGCATCTCCCCCAACTTTTCATATAAGTGGGTGTATCTTGTTAAAAGCTAGTATTTTTTTGGGGTTGTTGTTGGCACCGCTGAGTAGTTTTGCTGTTAACGTGGGTGACATTACTTCTTTTATCGAATCACAACAGTCTGTTTTAACTAAAGAAGTCTCAAATACAACCGACGTTGCTCGCTATATTGGACTTAAAGTACAGCGTATTTCTTCACCTCAAGACGATGGGGTGGTGATTCCAATGCAAATGAAATCAGAAATTCTTTTCACACCTGCAAGTGTGGTCTTGCCTGGGGAAGCCAAGGAGTTTTTCCGTATCTCGTATCAAGGTCCTCAAGATGAGATCGAACGCTATTATCGTTTGTCTTGGTTGGATGCGCCAATGAGCGAATTTGATGCTAAAACAGGTAAAAAAACCGGTTTGGCGACCACATCAGCTCAAATTGACACGATTTTGGTGGTTTCACCGCGTAAAGAAAAATTCGACTATGAATATAAGAATGGTGAAATTAAAAATTTAGGCAATAGCACTTTTAGGGTCGTGTCTGTGGGCAGTTGCCAAAACCAAGCTGATGATTCAGAAGGTAAAGGTTGTCGAGAACGATATTTTGTCATGCCTGGCAAAACTATTCGATTGAAATTTACTGATGTGAGTCAACCTAAAACACATGTTGGTATTTGGCACAAGAGCCAATATATTAGCGTCAAATAAAAAAATATAACTTATGAAATATTCTTTCAGTTTTTTCCCTGTGGTGATTCTTAGCGCGCTGATGATGAACAAGGCTGATGCAAATGAAGCCCAACCGGTACGACTCGGTACTCTTGTGCTGCCTTCGGTTTTAAATGATATGCTCAAAAATGGCTTGAGTATTCCGGTATATTTGGAATATGAAACTCAAGGTACAGAGGTCAAAAGCCAACAAAAAATCGCAGATGCCATGCTGTATACCCAAGACGGTGGCTTGTATATTCGTGCGCTTAATTTAGATGATAGTTTGCAGAAAACCAAGCTTTCTGATCAAACCAAACAAGCCTTAGATTCAATTAAAGATCAAAAAATTGAAAATGGTTTCAAGTTTGATGTGACGGAAAGTGCGACTTTAAGTCTGGATTTAAAATCATTGTATTTGACATTGGTTGTTGGTGAATCAGCATTGGGGACAACTTATATTCCTCGGGCAGGGCTATTGGGAGCGTCTTCGAGTGAGTCATTTTCTTCAGTTTTAAACTATCGTTTGGGGACCTACTATAATAAGTATGATCGATACAGTAATGCGTCCAGCTATATTAATTTGGATAGCATTTCATCATTAAAAGAAAATCATTTTATCTTAAATGCGTCTGCATATGGTCTGGGGACCAATGCGCGTAATACCGAAGTTTATCGTGCTTTATATGAGCGTGATGTTGAGGGCTATCGTTTTGCTGCGGGGATGATGGACTCATGGAGTATGCAGTCTATTGCCAGTATCAATGGCGTCAATAGCGGTAAAATTTATGGGATGTCTTACGGCAATATCAGTAATAGTGCGATTCAAAATAGCAGCTTGTCTTTAACCCCCATTACGGTGTTTTTACCGAGTGCCGGAAGCGTGCAGTTGTACCGCGAAGGACGCTTGCTCAGTATTCAAAACTTTCCTTTGGGAAGTCATGAGGTCGATACCTCAAATCTGCCTACGGGTGTGTATAGTGTAGAAGTTAAAACCATTGTAAATGGTGAAGAGGTTAACTCGACGATCGCACAAGTGAATAAAGCCTATCAGCGTCAATCCAGTGATACTGAAAATATCAGTTGGCAGGTCTTTGGCGGTAAGCTTGAATATACGCGACTGAATAATTCTCGATGGACTCATGATCGACGTGAAGAGCAAGCAGATCGTAACCGCGAGGAAGATGCCTGGTTAGCCGGTGTTGCACTGAATAAGAACTATAACTGGCTGGCAGGTGTTGCATTACGTTCGAGTGTTTATGGGATCGCAGATCTAGATAACAATGATAATACCCTCGTGACTGAGCTGGATAGCCAAATTTCTTTTAGCCAGAATTTTAACTTTAACTGGCAAACTTTATTGGCGACAGATTCGACTTTTCGAAATATTTTAACAGCCAATTATGGTCTACCTCGAGGCTATGGGAATATCTGGGGATCTCGAGAAATCACTCATCTTGGCGATAATTTATCTATTGATAAGCGCGATTACTATAGTTTTGGTGCGACTGCGAATCTGAAGCAGATCCATCGAAAGTTGGGGATGATCAATACCAACTATTCGAATGATCTGAAGCAAAAAAATAAATATTTTAATATCGAATATAGTCAAAACCTGATGAACTCTAGGTATGCAGATTTATCTTTAAGAGCAGGCGTACAGAATAATACCTTTCAAAATAATGCCTCTTCTCAAAGCAAAAATGAAGATAAATATATTTATTTTGACCTGAAAATGCCCTTCGCAAAATGGTTTAGCGCAGGTGTGAGCAGTCGTAATGATAATGTCTTGGCTAATGTGAGTTATAGACAAAACTTTGAAGACCGTATCGTGAAAAATGTCGGTTTAGAATTGTCTAAAGTCGTGAAGCAAAAACAGAAAACATCAGACTCGAATCCAGTCGCTGTCGCGGGTTATGTCGGTTATGAAAATAAATACAATGCGGGAACACTTTCTGCAAGTACGGAAGGCAGTAACTATGCTGTGAACTATACTTCCCAAGGTTCAGTTGCATTGGCAGATCGTCAAATCGCGTTGAGTAATAACACCCTAGAATCTGGTGTGATTATTAATACCGCCTTAAAAGATCAAGGCAAAATGTCAGCGATTATTAATGGTCAAACCTATCAGCTTTCAGGAATGAGCAACTTTATTCCTTTGGCACCTTATGGCGAATATCGAATTGAACTCGCCAATGATCGTAAATCATTGGATAGCGTGAATATCGTGAAGGGTCGAACCAGTGAAGTGATCTTATATCCGGGTAATGTTCCGGTATTGAATCCTGAAGTACAACAGATGGTGACAGTGTTTGGGCGTATTCACTATCCTTCTGGCGATGTTGCCAAGAACGTGAATATTAATAACCATATTGGTAAAACAATAACAGATGAAAATGGTGAGTTCTCAATCGATGTTGATAAACGTTATCCAGTACTTACCTTGATTGAAGACAATGGTGCATTGTGTGAGTCTAAACTCAATCTAGATAAAGCCGATAGTGCAGTATGGGTTGGCGATATTCAGTGTCAAATGAAGGGTACAAGTACGAGTAATAAACTATTAGGGGCAACACGATAATGCGAAATAAACGACATCCAAAAAGAGTTTTGCTCCTGAGCTTAGGTTTATTGATTTCTAGCTCAAGCTTTTCAGCCCTGACACCGAGTATTCGGGCACCCCTCAGTAATGATTTTATCTTTATTGAAAACTTGATTGACCGTGAATACTTTATTACCCCACGGACCCTAGATCCGCGTTTTAGTGGTTCAAATGTTTGGACTAAATTTTCATCTCGACAAACCAGTCTAGGCTATATGGGCTATGTGGGGTGGACGGCCAATAATCGATATGTCGATATGTGGTTAGATAATACTTTGATTCATTCACCCTTTCAGGGCTTACGCTGCGTACAAGGCGGTGGTTCAACCGCACAGTGTCCAGCACAGGGCTTTTTTACACCGCAATATATGGATCAACACGGGTTCTATAAAGTTTCTGCGAGAGCTGGGATCTATAATGGGGGTTATGGCTTTGCATCCTTTTCACCGAGCGCTTATGAGTTTATGCGTAAAGCATCGGTTGGCTCTAGAACGACCTTAGGATTAAATTATTGCAGTACGTCTGATGAGTACAATCCCGCAAGAGGCGAGCGTTGTAGTACTCATGCGAATCGAGGTAATTGGTATAAAGCGGATTTTAACCTGTCTAAAACTGCGCATATTAAATTGACAGATACACGCGGTGCGAGTGAAATATGGATTGACTCCAATGGTAATCCAAGTTTAATGGATCAAAACCAATATTGTAAGATCGGAGTGGTCGGTGGAGATAATGGGATCATTTGCCAGATGGTGCAGTATGATTATCGCGGTGCGGGAGATCTCTACGCAGGGCTTCGATTTAGTCTGATTGTGGACGAGGCAGCGACTAATTTTCGCCCCGCAGCGACCACGATTAAAATCAGTGGGAATGGACGTAACTGGTATAACTATAATGCGACTACCAGCGCACGTGATATTTTCACATCAAATTCAGGTTATATCTCGACCTTTTTTAGCAATACATTTTTAAGAAACTTAGTGGCCAATCGAGGCAGTATCCAAGGCCACAATGATGTATTTACATTTAGTCTCAACAATTCAAATACGCCAGAGTCGGGTTATTATCAATTTTCATCGTCCACCAAAGTCAATATTATACCGCGTGAATATGCGATTAGTATCCGACCTGAAGAGCACAGTAAGGGTCAAATGAATGGCCGGATTGGTTCAAAACAACCGATTGAGTTTGATTATAAAGTGACGCTTTCCGCACCACGTATGGCCGATACGGTGACAGCGCAAGTGACGGGGAATCGGGCATCGAGGAATGGTTTAAACTACTGCCGTTTTAGTCCGACCAACCAAAGTTATAATGTATTGATCCCCGCATATTTGAGTTATACCAATCGACAGAACTCAACCACGCGTGTTCGAAACAGCTGTGGCGACTCGGCGGTGTCGATCAGAGATGCGGCATGGGCCGTTTTACCTTGGGACCGACAGCAGTCAGGCAGCTTTTATACCACCGCCCTGAAACTTTCATTTCCGATGGATGACGATGCCTCAATCTCAACACAAGCAGGACGCAGCTGGGAAGGGACGGTATTTGCCGAAGGGTTGATTGAGGTGAAAGCACTTTGGATTGGGGTAAATCGAAACTAGGCGTGCTATTTTCGAAAAAATAATAGCGAAGAGATGTCGAGAAATACGCAAAAGATGCTATACAGTTTGCATGTTTCACGCATCTCTTTAAGCGCTTAGCGTACCGAATATTTGTCGTGCTCAATCACGGTAGACATGGTCACTCTAGAAGTGATGTCGATGTCGTGTGAAGCATGGTGAGTTGAGTCAGAGTCTGGATGAGGAAAATAGAATGCAAAAAAATCTGTGGCGATTGATTGGTGCTTTATCTTGTTTGGTCGCACTTCCTGCACACGCTATTTTTCTATCGTCCTATATTTATGAAATGGGCTCAGATGAAACTTTTATAAGTAAGGCGGTGAAGAATGATACGGCTTCGAATAATCTCTATAAAGTCAGCGCCGTTAAAATTGATCGACCCGGTCTAGAGGGAGAGCGGGTCGTGCAGCAACAGCAACGAGAGCTGATCTTTACCCCCTTAAAACTCAATATTGCCGCGGGAAAAACGGACTATTTTAAGTTGTTGTATATCGGGCCTAAAGATCAGCAGGAACGCTATTATCGGGTCACTTTTTTAGAGACACCGATTGAGCCTCTAGATCAGGTTGCCGAGCAGCAGGGCAGCGTATTTTTACCCTCAGTTTCACTGAGCACGATTTTAATCGTGCGTCCGAAACAACAGCAGTTGCGTTATGATTTTAATGATCAGCAAGGCGCTTTAAAAAATACTGGAAATACGTTTTTTAAAGTCATTATCGCGCAAGGCTGTGATGGCGCTGATACTGATGCGACCCAGTTTTTTATGCTGCCCGGTGAAAGTTATCACAACGCCAATCTCAGCGCAGAAAATAGAATCACGCTGGTGGCCAACAAACAGTTTATTCCAATCGGAAAATATTGCCGTGCGGAATAAGGTTGTCTTGATTACGGCAAACTCAAAAGTTTAACTTCGCTGATCGTCCAACTTAGACCGCTGCGCTGCATCACCACATCCACATCGGTTGCATGTGGATCTCTGATCTCAACCACAAAGCGATTTGGAGATTGGTAACCGGCTCGATTATCCGTTTTGGCAGGTGTTGCGCTGTGATCAGTTTGCGACTGTTGTCGTGTTGCTTGCTGGGCCGAGTCCTGTTCCGTACTGGCTTGCATGGTGTGCTCTTGTCCCGCAGTTGCTGTACTTGGAGTTTGAACCTGCGTGGCATCTGCGCTTTTACGAGAATCGTCATGCAATCCCTTGGCTTTGAACAACAAGGTCATGGCTTCGGGCGTGACCAGACTATCGACCAATTGATCTGCCATAGAAGATGCAAACAAGGAACCGAGTTTAGACAAAGCATCATTTCCCTGAGTGTTGATTTTGCTGTTCATCTGCGCTTGGAGTTGTAATTTTAGGCTGTCACGCACACTCGGGTAATCGATATAGCTGGAGATTTTGTCACTGTCGTTTTGATCGGCTGCCTGCTTGATCTGATGCAGAACCCAATACGGTGAGGCATAGGCCCAGCCTAAGACGATTAGAATCAGCGCCAAAAGGCTAAATTTTAGAGTTTTAGACATGGGGGTCCTTGTGTGCAATGGGGGTCAATTATGGATGAGTTGAGGTTGAATCAGCACAGCGTCATCCTGAATCAACAGTATACTGAAATTTATTTGCTGTTCGAAAGCTGTACAGATTGCAGTGCCTGAGCTAACTGTTGAATTGCATGCTGCATCTCGGCTGGGCGATGTGCAGCAAAGCCGAATAAGATCCCTTGTCTACGCGGCGGATTTACAACATGTGTTTGATTCTGACTTTGCTGTTGATAGTAACGTGATAAGGGTTGTGCGCCCAAGCCAATCTCACGACACGTGGTCATGATTTCCTGTTCCGTATACGGTGTTTTGAGCCAAGCCAGTAGATGAATGCCAGAGTCACTCGGGGCGACCTCAAAGTAATCTGAAAGATGCTGTTGTATGGCATGGATCAAGGCCTGTTGCCGTTCAGCGCAGGCTTTTCTGACCCGCCGCACATGACGCGCGTAATGCCCGTCACTAATCAACATGGCCAGTGTAGCTTGCTCAAGATAGGCGCTGCGGGTATCGGCATAATGTTTGGCCCATTGAAATGCCTCAATCAGTTGCGGTGGAATCAACATAAAACCAAGTCTGAGTTCAGGCAGCAGCATTTTGGAAAATGTTCCTACATAGATGACTCGATGCTGCCGATCTAAGCCTTGCAAGGCCTGAATCGGCTGCGCGTGATAGCGAAATTCGCTATTGTAATCGTCTTCAAAAATCCATCTGTTATTCTCGGCGGCCCATGCCAACAGCGCCAGTCGGCGCGATAAACTGAGCGTGCCACCTAAAGGAAACTGATGTGAGGGGGTGCTGTAAATCATTTTGGTCTCTGGCCAGTGTTGAATTACATCGTCAATTTTCATACCCGCTGCATCACTGCTCACTGGTCGTACCTGTGCGCCTTGCGCCAGCAATGCACCACGCGCAGCATCATAACCCGGCTCATCTAAGCAGACCTCATCCCCTTGGTCGAGTAATACTTGCGCCACGAGGTTAATGGCTTGTTGGGTGCCGTTGACGATCAAGACTTGTTCGGCACTGCAATGCACACCCCGTGTGCTGCATGCATAGTCCGCGATTGCCTGCCGTAAAGGCATGAAACCAAATACATCGTTGTGATGAGATTGTTTGGCAAACTGTCGCCATGCACGACCCAACAAACGTCCCCAGTGTTGATAGGGAAATAAATCCGTACAGCCCACGCCGATACTGAATATGCGCTGATCACCCAAAGTCGTTGTTGCAGCCTCCCAAGTCGGCTTGAGCGCTTGTACTCGCGCACTGATTTTAGCCAAGGGTAAGGAATTGGCACATGTTACTGTCTGTGTGGATACGCTCTGTGCCGCATCAGCTGCGATAGGCAGTGAATTGGTCGCCAATGCTGGCGCTGTGGGCTGAATATGGGTGAACTGTTCAGGCAATGCCAAGGCCACATAGGTTCCTGAACCAGCTTGGGTATACAGATAACCCTCATCGATCAGGCGATCTAGTCCTGCCAAAACTGAGTTTCGAGAGATCGACATCATGCTGGCAAAACTGCGGCTCGAGGGCAATTTGGTGCCTGGCGCCAATGTACCGCTTTGGATCTGCTTTTTCAGTGCCAGATAAAACTGTTGTTGGATTTTCCCGGGGTGTAGCAACAGGCTCGGAAAGGGGGCTTGTGGTGTCTTGGTCAAAAGAATGCCTGTGGTGAATAAACGAAAGTGGTACTTTAAAATAGTTAAAAACTGTACCTGATATAGAATCACTTTGGGGATTATGCTGCAAGCTCATTTAAACAACGACAGCCTTATTGATCAAACCCGGGAGCTTGCTATGACTCACAATCCATCTTTACTCAGCATTAGGCCAGTACAGGTCGATGATTATTCACAGTGGTTGCCATATTGGTTGGCTTATCAAAATTTTTACCAAGTGCAACTCTCAGAACAGACCACTTTAAAGACATGGTCAAGCTTTTTTGATCCGGATGTTAAAGTCTATGCCGCCGTGGCTTGTGATCAACAGCAGATCTTGGGCTTTGTACATTATGTCTTTCATGATTCGACTTGGACAGAGACGGAGTTTTGTTATTTGGAAGATCTGTATGTCACACCCGCCGCTCGTGGTCAGCAGGTGGCAAAACAGTTAATCGAATACGTGCAACAACAGGCACAAGCACAGCAATGCGGACGTCTGTACTGGCATACTCAGCAGAGCAATGTTACAGCACAACGCTTATATGATTGGGTGGCGAAAAAATCTGACATGATCCAATACCGCATGCCAGTTTAGAATTCTATCCTTCAGTTGCAATATCAAAAAATCCCCATAGATGCAGAACGCATTTATGGGGATTTTCATGAGTGTCATCCAATGCTTGAGAATATGCTCAAGCCTCTGGGAGGGGATTGTGTCTTAGATCAATACGCGGCTTTAAAGATCTCGATGATGTCATCTCGGTTGCCTTTGCGTGGGTTACTAAAGGCGTTGCCATCTTTTAATGCATTGTCAGCCATCAAGCCAAAGTCTTTTTCCTGCACGCCAAGCTCACTTAAATGTGCCGGAATCGAAACATCAGCAGACAGTCTAAACAAGGCTTCAATGGCTTTGTCAGCCGCTTCAAGGCTTGAACAGCCTGCCGTGTTTTCACCCAAAAATTCCGCGATATCCGCAAACTTCTGTACATTGGCGATCAAGTTATAGCGGCAGACATGCGGGAGCAGAATGGCATTGGCGACGCCGTGTGGTAGGTCATAAAGTCCGCCGAGTTGATGTGCCATGGCATGCACATAACCCAAGTTACCATTGTTAAAAGCCATACCAGCCAATAGCGAACCATAAGCCATATTTTCACGTGCCTTGAGATCACTGCCATTGGCGACTGCGGTACGTAGATTACTGGCGATGAGTTTGATGGCTTGAATCGCAGCTGCATCCGTGACTGGGTTGGCATCCACAGAGACATAGGCCTCGACTGCATGCGTCAATGCATCCATACCTGTTGCCGCTGTCAGCGCGCGCGGTTTGCCCAGCATTAACAATGGATCATTGATCGAAACCAGCGGCAGATTCCGCCAGCTGACGATGACATATTTGAGATGCGTTTCGGTATCGGTGATCACGCAGTGGCGTGTCACTTCACTGGCGGTGCCCGCTGTGGTATTGACCGAAACGATGGGTGGCAAAGGATTGCTCAAGGTATCGATACCGGCATAATCACCGATCTTGCCCGGATGCGTGGCCATAATCCCGATGGCTTTACCACAGTCATGCGGCGACCCACCGCCGACTGTGACGATCATGTCGCATTGGTTGTCCTGATAACAGGCGAGGCCTGCAGCCACATCGGTGTCTTTGGGGTTGGCTTGAACACCAAAGAACACGCTACTGCGGATGCCGGCAGCATCGAGATAGGCAATGGTTTTTTCGACCGCGCCGCCTTCGAGTGTGGCAAGAAAGGGGTCGGTAACGATCAGCGCATGTTGACCGCCTAAGATTTTGCAACGTTGCCCGACGACTTCAAGACAGCCGGGACCAAAGAAATTGACGTTGGGAACAAGATAATCATAAAAACGCATGGGCAAATATCCTTTTCATATTTGTATATTGCGAGGCCTCGATCTCAACATGAGATGAGGCAACAGGCGGTATAAGGTGGGGCTACCACGGGCTGGGGCTGGCTGAGAGCCTTGGCGCATTGGCTTTAGAAAAAGCCCATGGCGTTGTCGTCGTAGCTGACCAATAGATTTTTGGTTTGTTGATAATGATCGAGCATCATCTTGTGAGTTTCACGACCGATCCCGGATTTCTTATAGCCACCGAAGGCTGCATGTGCAGGGTGTAGGCCATAGCAGTTGGTCCATACACGTCCGGCTTTGATGGCTCGTCCCATGCGATAAGCCAGATTGATATCTCGGGTCCAGACACCAGCGGCAAGGCCATATTCGGTGTCATTGGCGATGGCAACTGCTTCTGCTTCATCTTTAAAGGTGGTGACTGCGACCACAGGACCAAAGATCTCTTCTTGGAAAATACGCATCTTGTTATGACCTTTGAGTAGGGTCGGTTGCAGATAGTAGCCGTCATTGAGGGTGTCTGATGGCACTTGACTGGCCCCGCCAATCAGCACTTCGGCACCTTCATTTTTACCGATTTCGATATAGTCTAAGACTTTCTTAAACTGTTGCGCCGAGGCTTGGGCACCGAGCATGGTCTCGGTATCGAGTGGATTGCCCTGACGGATACTGCGTACTTTTTCTAGTACTTTGGCCATGAATTCTTCATAGATCGATTCATGGATGAGTGCGCGCGATGGGCAGGTACAGACTTCACCTTGGTTAAAGAAGCCCATAACCAAACCTTCGACGGCTTTGTCGATGAATTTTGGATTGGCTTGCATGATGTCGGCAAAGAAAATATTTGGAGACTTACCGCCGAGCTCCATGGTGCTTGGAATCAGGTTGGCTGCGGCATGTTTCATGATGTGCATGCCAGTTGGGGTTGAGCCAGTAAAGGCGACTTTGGCGATGCGGCGACTAGAGGCCAAGGCTTCGCCAGCCTCATTGCCAAAGCCGTGCACCACATTCAGCACACCCGCAGGCAGTAGATCACCGATCAACTCCAACAACACAGTCATCGAGAGTGGAGTTTGTTCGGCGGGTTTCAGTACGATGGCATTGCCGGCTGCAAGCGCAGGCGCCAGTTTCCATGCTGCCATCAATAACGGAAAATTCCACGGAATAATCTGCGCCACCACCCCCAAGGGTTCATGAAAGTGATAGGCCGCGGTGGTCTCGTTAATCTCCGCTGCACCACCTTCTTGGGCACGGATACAACCGGCGAAATAACGGAAATGATCTGCGGAAAGGGGCACATCAACACTGAGTGTTTCGCGGATGGGTTTACCGTTGTCCCAAGTTTCGGTCACGGCGAGATATTCAAGATTGGCTTCAATGCGATCGGCAATTTTGAGCAAGACCAAGGCACGGTCTTGGGCTGAGGTTTTACCCCAAGCCTCGGCTGCGGCATGTGCGGCATCGAGTGCCAAGTCGATATCTGCTTGGCGAGAACGTGGGAACTCACCGCAAGGATCGTTATTGATCGGGCTATGGTTGCTAAAATACTCGCCGCCAACAGGGGCAATAAACTCGCCACCAATGTAATTGCCATAGCGAGGTTTGATGTTGAGTAGGCTGTCTGCTTGTCCGGGTGCTGCATAAATCATGATTGGATTCCCTCTTGTTGTTGTCGCGCTCGCGCCTTCGGTCATATGACGGGGCTAAGCTAATTCCATTTAAAACGATACAAAATGTATCGTTTTCATATATATGATTTTAACCCTGTGCTGTCAATGCCCATTTTTACCGATGATTCAACAAGCTTCGGCGCTAAGCCAGTGCTGCCTTGGCTTCGCGTGAATGTGGGGAAGAATAGAAAGAAATTTTAAAATTAAAATTTAGACGAATTTATCATTTTTCTAGACAGATGAAGCATCAGACACACACAGGTCATTCATTTCTCTGTGTCTTTGGCTGTGCGCGCTACAGGAACTCAACGAGTAAATGACTGAACTGATTGAACTTCAGGCTACAGCAGATCTCATCGACATCAGCGCAGGAGAATTTGAGCCGTGGTTTTGACCGCGGGTTAAAAAATGATTTGACAGGCTTAAAATTAAAACATATAACTTAATAACGATACGAAACGTATCATTTTATACAAACATGTAATCATCATTCAAAAGGATTTGAATCATATGTTGGGACTGACAGGGATCGTCTTGTCCTTGATATTGCTGATGTATCTGGCATATCGAGGCTATAGCGTCATTATTTTGGCACCATTTTTAGCGTTATTTGCGGTGATGTGGAGCGGCCTCAGCCATGAGTTGCTTGGGATGTATACCCAAGTGTTTATGACCGGCTTGGGCGGTTACGTCATCAAGTATTTTCCCTTGTTCTTGCTCGGGGCGATCTTTGGCAAGCTGATGGATGACTCGGGATCGGCACAGACCATCGCACATTTCTTTGTGAACAAACTCGGTCATCAAAGCGCCATGCTGTCGATCGTCTTGTCTTGTGCGGTACTGACCTATGGTGGGGTATCGTTGTTCGTGGTTGGTTTTGCGGTGTATCCGATTGCCTCGGCTTTGTTTAAGAAATTGGAGATTCCAAAGCGGTTAATTCCGGGCGCGATCATGTTGGGGGCATTGACCTTTACCATGACGGCACTGCCGGGTACGCCTGCGATTCAAAACGCGATTCCGATGCCATTTTTCAATACTGATCTCTATGCGGCGCCGGGACTCGGGATATTGGCCGCGATCTTTATGTTGTTGACTGGTATGTGGTGGTTGAATAAACGTGTCAACGCCGCGCGTGCAGTCGATGAGGGCTATGGTCAACATCATGAGCCTATCGCACTCGCAGCAGAACAGGTGCATCGCAATATGCAAACACCATCGCTGATGGTGGCGATTGCCCCGATTTTGGTGGTGATGCTGAGTAACTTGCTGCTGACCAAAGTCATCCTGCCGAATATGGATAACAGCTATCTCGCCACGGCACAGTATGGCAATGCCAGTTTGAGTTCGGTGCTTGGACTCTGGGCCATTATCTGTGCCTTAGTCTTGGCGTGTTTGACCATCATCGTGTTGAACTGGCGTCGCCTGAATAACCTCAAAGGCTCGATCCAGCAAGGCGTATCGTCTTCGTTCTTACCGATTTTTAATACCGCCTCTGAAGTCGGCTATGGCTCAGTGATTGCGTCTTTGGCCGGGTTCTTGATCTTGCGTGATTTTCTGGTGGGGATGGCGCCGAATAGCCCGTTGATCTCAGAAGCAATCGTGATCAACGTCTTGGCCGGGATTACCGGTTCAGCATCGGGTGGTTTGAGTATCGCATTGAACACCATGGGTGATACCTATATGCAGTTGGCACAGCAGTTTGGTATTTCGCCAGAGCTGATGCACCGCGTGGCATCGATGGCTTCGGGCGCGTTGGATTCATTGCCGCACAACGGCGCCGTGATCACCATCATTACCCTGTGTGGCCTGACACATAAACAGTCCTATTTCGATATGTTTGTGGTCGCGGTGATTATTCCTCTGTTTGCATTGGTCGGGGTGATTGCATTGGGCACTTGGTTTGGTTCATTTTAAGGCTGGCATACACGGGATTTAAATCCACTCAGCCTGTGGGCAATAAGCCGCGATGGAATCGTGGCAATGCTGGAAGCCGTAAAAATTGTAAAAGTTAAAGTTAAATTTAAAAAATAGTGAATTAAGGAAAATATCATGATTTCAAGTATACAACTGCCTCGCATCATGGAAGTCGGTAAAAATGCCAGACAGAAGCTGCCACAGATCCTCGCGACCTTGGGCTGCAGCAAACCCTTGATCATTACCGATAAAGTCATGTTGTCACTTGGCTATATCGATGACATTCAAAATATTCTTCAGGCGGCGCAGATTGAGTCGGCCTATTTTGCAGATACCATTCCTGAGCCGACCTCGAGTTCGATTGCAGCAGGGGTGGCGCATATCCAGAGCCATGACTATGACGCGATCATCGCCGTCGGTGGCGGTAGTCCAATCGACAGTGCCAAGGCCATCAGTATCTTGGGCAAGTTCGGCGGTGAGATGCGCGACTATAAATTTCCGCGTCAGGTGCATGAAAGCGGTCTACCGATTATCGCGATTCCAACCACTGCGGGCACTGGCTCGGAATGTACCCGTTTTACCATCATCACCGAAGATGCCAGCAGTGAAAAAATGCTCTGTGCGGGTATTGGCTTCTTACCCGTTGCCGCGATCATTGACTATGAACTGACCCTCAGCTTGCCTGCACGAACCACCGCCGATACTGGCATCGACGCGCTGACGCACGCAATCGAGGCCTATGTCAGCCAAAAAGCCAATCCTTATAGTGATGTACAAGCCTTGGCAGCCATGAAGCTCATCGGCCTAAACCTACAAAAAGTCTATGCCGAACCGAACAATGAAGCCGCCCGTGAAGCGATGATGCTCGGTGCAACGCTGGCTGGGATTGCATTTTCCAATGCCTCGGTGGCTTTGGTGCATGGCATGAGCCGACCGATTGGTGCCTTTTTCCATGTGCCGCATGGGCTATCCAATGCCATGTTATTGCCGATGATTACTGCTTATTCGATCCAAGCCGCGCCCGCCAAATACGCTCAATGCGCTAAGGCCATGGGGGTGGCACACAGCGATGATCGCGATGAAGTGGCCAATCAAAAACTGGTGACGGCACTGACCGAGATTAATCGTGATCTACAAGTGCCGACCTTGGCCGAGTTTGGAGTGCAAAAGGCGGACTTTGATCAGGTGGTGCAGGTGATGGCAGAGCAGGCGTTGGCCTCTGGTTCACCGGGCAATAACCCAATCGTGCCGACCGTCGCGGAAATGGTCACCTTGTATCAGCAGTTGTGGACGGCCTAAGCGCTGCGATGGTGGTGCTGTATTTACACTATGGTTTTGAATTTTAAGTTTTGTTTTTCAGTTTTGGCTGTGTGAGCAGTCTCAGCTTTGATGTTGATTTTGGTTTTGAGTTCTCGGGTGTGCTGTGCAGCAGTCGCAGCAGCAAGAGATGACAACAATGTAATGTAATGAGATAAATAGGAACAAGGATATGACAACTTTAGGACATTTTATTGCAGGCAATATGGTCAACGCGGAGGCCAATGGCAGAAGCCAAGCGGTCTATAACCCAGCAACTGGTGTTTCAGAAAAATCGGTGGCATTGGCCAGTGTTGAAACCGTTGAGCAAGCGATTGCAGCAGCCGCAGCGGCATTCCCAGCGTGGCGCGATACCCCAGTGATGAAACGTGCGCGTGTGATGTTTCGTTTTAAGGAATTGCTTGAGCAAAATGCCGATCAGATCTGTGCCTTGATCGGTGCTGAACACGGCAAAATCGTGCACGATGCTACGGGTGAGTTGCAGCGCGGGATTGAAAATGTCGAATACGCTTGCTGTGCACCTGAATTTCTCAAAGGCGAATACAGTAAAAATGTCGGACCCAATATCGATTCCTGGAGCGAGATGCAGCCTCTAGGCGTGGTGGCGGGAATTACGCCGTTTAACTTTCCTGTGATGGTGCCGCTGTGGATGTTCCCGATGGCGATTGTGTGCGGCAATACCTTTGTATTGAAACCATCTGAGCGTGACCCATCTGCTACGCTTTATATTGCACAATTACTCAAAGAAGCTGGTCTACCGGATGGCGTCTTGAACGTGGTCAATGGC
>JASLIY010000304.1 GCA_030152675.1 Acinetobacter sp. | reverse complement strand
AAACTACAAAAATTCCCAAGCCTTAGCGCAATGAATATTAAAAATAGCAGGGGGAGAAACTCATGAGTCATCACAGATGCCATCCTAAACATTGCCGCAGGATCAATGTCCGCACTGCCAGCACATCAAAAAATGCATGGCGTACACTGGGGCTGGGTTTAGGCTTTAGCTTTGGCCTCAGTGCCTGTCAGCTGATCCAGCCAGAAGCCACGCCGGAGATCAATGTTGGACAACAGATCTCCGATCCCGCCCAATACGGATTGGATATGAAGTCATGGCAAAGCAAGGACTGGAAAGTTGCCGCCCCCAGTGCCAGTTTGCCCAAGGGGGAGTGGTGGCAAGTTTTTAAAGATCCGCAGTTGAATCAATTGATGCAGCAACTGAACCGTGAAAATGCCAGTATTGCGCAGTATGAAGCCCAGTATCGTCAAGCCTTGAGCATGATCGATCAGGCTCAATCTGCGCGTTGGCCAAGTCTTGGTGTGACGCCAGCGATGAGCCGTGGAAAAACCCAGCAGTTGGGGAGCAGTGTCACAGAGACACAGTATCGTGTCAGTAGCACCGCCAGTTGGGAGCCGGATTTATGGGGCAAAGTAAGACAAAATATTTTGGTGAATCAACGTCAAGCCAAAGCCAGCCAAGCGGAGCTCAACAATATTCGCTTGAGTATGCAGGCGCAATTGAGCAGTACTTATTTGCAATGGGTGGTACAAAGTTTTGAACTGAAGTCGCAGCAGAAAAGTTTGAAAAATGATAAACAAACCCTACAGATGACCCAAAACCAATATAAAGCAGGCACGGTGGCCTCTACCGCCGTTGATCAAGCACAGAGCCAATATCAAACCACCGCGGCCAGTGTCACCGATCTAGAGCTCTCTCAAGTACAGTTACAACATGCCATGGCGATGTTGATCGGCCAACCACAGGATCAGTTTCAACTGACGGTTCCGCGCCAGTTACCGATACTGCCACAGATTCCCAGCTCGATTCCCTCACAGATCTTACAGCGACGTCCTGATGTGGCGGCGGCCGCTGAAAGTATGGCTGCTGCCAATGCTCAAGTGGGTGTGGCACGTTTGGCCTATTTTCCTGATTTTAATTTGGCGGCCAGTATCGGCTTTCAAGGCGGTGCGATTCGCCAGTTACTCAGTGCACCAAACTTGATTTGGTCTGTTGGCCCGACCTTGGCGGCCAGCTTATTTGATGGTGGCTTACGCCGTGCCCAAACTGCAGAGGCGAAGGCTGCGTATGAGGCCAGCGCAGCCAGTTATAAACAAACCGTATTGGGGGCGATCCAAAATGTGGAAGATCAAATCGCTGCTCAGGCTTTACTCTCCAAGCAAGCTCAGCAGCAACAGACGGCGCTGAACGCTGCACTACGTGCGGAAAACAGTGTCATGAATCAATACAAAGCTGGTGTTATTGCCTATCTCGATGTGATGACTGCACAAAATAATCGTGCTGAAGCACAAAGTGCGGTTTGGACACTTCGCAATCGTCAATATCAAACCACGGTGGGACTGATTCGTGCACTCGGTGGACAATGGGAATAAATCAGGCTTGATTGGCTAAATCATGTTGGTTTTTCACATTATATGGATTTAAATGATTTATCTTGGCTTTGATTATATGGTTTGGATCGTATATTTATTTTTTAGCGGTCTGTTTGGTGCTCAAGTGTGGGGGATATTAAGCCATAAAAAAACCCCAATGCTTAAACACTTCCCCCGACGGTATTCATCGAAGCATGTTAAACATTGGGGCTCTTGGGAAAGTAAAGCGTTGATGAATCACCGTGATTGAGACATGTTATGAGGGGATCTCAACCACGATGCTGCAAAAAAGCTTTGCTTGTAGGCTGAGTTTAGGTCGCGATCTTGATGCTGTCAATGTAGTCGAACCGCATTGATCCTCTATTTTAAACATCAGTATTTTGTTTATACCAAGTATTAAATCTAAGTTTTGAAAAGGATTTAAATTTCTATTGAGGTCATTTAAATATTTTTTTTGATTATTTTAAAATTGCACTTCCTGCTTTAATTGTCGAAATATTTTTATTAATAAGTCTACTTCACATCAATATAATAATCTGCGATTTGTTTGGCTTTTATCTAAGCTCAAGTCCTTGCACAGTCAAAGGTGATTTTCGTGTCACAGCCCTTGAGGGATCGCGCTGAGCAGCTTGGCGGTATAAGCATGTTGTGGCTGTTGGTAGAGTTGATCCGAATTGGCGATTTCCACGATATCGCCATGATGCATCACCATGACCTGATCCGAGATGTATTTCACCACCGCTAGATCATGCGAAATAAATAGATAACTCAACTGTAGCTCGTCTTGTAATTCTTGTAATAGGTTCAGCACTTGGGCTTGTACGGAGACATCCAGCGCAGACACCGATTCATCACAAATCAGGATCTCAGGTTGCAAGCTCAAGCAGCGCGCGATGGCGATGCGCTGACGTTGTCCACCTGAAAATTCATGCGGATAACGTTCAAAGGCCGAGGCGGGGAGGCTGACCCGATCGAGTAAGTCGAGCGCTATTTTTTTACGCTGCGCATCGTCGACCCCCATCCCATGAATCCGCATCGGCTCCATCAAGATCTGCGCAATGCTAAAGCGCGGGTTGAGTGAAGCATAAGGATTTTGAAAAATGATTTGGATTTTGGTTTGGTAGTTCGCAAACTGCTGAGCTGACATTTTTAAAATGTCTTGTCCCTCGATCAACACTTCACCGGCTGTGGCTTGATGCAGGCGCATCAATAACAAAGCAATCGTCGATTTGCCAGACCCTGATTCTCCGACCAAGCCGAGCGTTTTGCCTTTGGCCAAGCGAAATGACGCGTCTTTCACTGCATCCACACGATGTTTTTTAAACCAGCCCTTGGCGGAGTAAAAACTTTTTTTGAGATGTTTGACTTCTAGGATAATTTCCTCATCGCCCTTGAGACCACGTTTGCGCTGCGCTTGAGCGATTGAAGGGTCTAGGCGAGCGTCAATTGCTTGCCCATCTTGATCAATAAAGTCCGCCGTGACTGGCAGATGCAGAGGACGTTGATCCAGCCGTGGACGGCAAGACAGCAAGGCTTGGGTGTATACATCTTGCGGCTGCTGTAGCACCTGTGCAGTCGTACCCGATTCGCGGATTTGTCCATGTCGCATGACGATCACCTGATCTGCGATCTCACCAACCAATGCCAAGTCATGGGTAATAAACAACATTGACATTTGCCGTTGCTGACACAGTGCTTTGAGCAGTTCGATAATTTGTTTTTGAATGGTGACATCCAATGCCGTGGTGGGTTCATCGGCGATCAGGAGTTTGGGTTGGCATGCGATCGCCATCGCGATCATGACCCGTTGCTGCTGCCCCCCAGAAAGCTGACTCGGATAGGCGCTATATTGGCGCGCGGGTTCAGGTAAGCCGACCTCATGCAGCAGTTCCAACACGCGTTGTTTGATCTGTTGATTGCTCAGATCTGTATGTAGTTTGAACATCTCCGCGATTTGACTGCCGATGCTAAACACGGGATTGAGTGAAGACATCGGCTCTTGAAAGATCATGGCGATCTCGTTGCCACAATGTTGACGCATCTGACGTGGCGTGAGTTGAAGTAGATTTTGCCCTTCAAATAGGATTTGACTGTCAGTACTGATATGACTGTGCTGCGCTGGCAGTAGCCCCATAATTGCCAGTGAGGTCACCGATTTGCCGCTGCCCGATTCCCCGACCAAGGCCACGGTTTGATTTTTCTCGATCGTAAAGGAAATGTTTTTGATCACCTCAACATCCTGTTGCTGATCAGACTGAAAAGCGATAGATAAGTTTTTGACCGACAATAAACTGTGCATGTGATGACTCCATTTATTTTATTTTTGGATCGAGTGCGTCACGTAACGCATCGGTAAATAAAGAAAATGCGGTGACCAAGATGGCCATCGCGATTGTTGCCGCGAGCAGCTGCCACCATTTGCCCAAGATAAATTCATTTTGCGCTTCATTGAGCATGCTGCCCCAGGATACGGTTCCAACGGGTACGCCGAAGCCTAAGAAGCTCAAGATCACTTCGAGTTTGATAAAGGACACCACCAAGATCGAGATTTGTACCAAAGACACGTGACTGATATTGGGAAAGATGTGGCTGAACATGCGATGAAAATGACTCACGCCAATGGCTTGCGCCGCCAATACATATTCACGTTGTACATGTTTCATATATTCGGCACGCACCAAGCGAAAGGTACCAGTCCAGCCAGTGAGCGCTAAGATTAAAATAATTGACAGCATGCCTTTTTGTTGTAATACCGCGGCCACTGCCAAGATCAACAGCATATAGGGAATTGCGGTAAATATATTGTAAAACCAGTTCATCACATCGTCGAACCAACCGCCAAAATAACCTGCGAGTGCACCGAGCACAGTCCCGATCAGCACCGCGACAAAGGCAGCAATGAGGCCGACCAAGATCGAAGTTTCAGCGCCTTTGATGGTTTTGGCGAGGACATCTTGGCCCCATCGATCGGCACCAAAAATCAGGCTGGTTTTTAATTGGCTTTGCGGGTCCAGCTGATGGGCCAATTGTTCTCGAATGTCTTGCATGTCGGCAGCGAGTGGATCGTTGATGCCGTAGCTGGCGACATCTGCCGTGCTGGCCAGAGATTGATCTGCGTTGTTGGATGCCTTGTTGTTAGACGCGGCGCTGTGCTTACTGCGCTCGCTGAGCATAAAGCTGGGCGGCGCATAACTGACAGCAACTTCCTGGTTCCAATTTTTAGCGATCAGGCCGCTATAGGACAAGACCAGCATCAACATAAAGGCACAGACCACGATGAGAGAGAGCATGCCGACTCGGTTGCGCCTTAAACGTTGCCATGCCAATACCCATAGATTAGACGAACCTTGCTGGGTCGAGGCATGCTGTTGTTGATCAAGCGTTGTATTGTGCATAGCTCACCTACTTAAATTCGAGTCGAGGATCGATGGCTTTATAGATCAGATCAGCCAACACGTTAAACAGCATGGTGAGCACTGCGATATAAATGGTGATGGCTTTGATCACTGGGAAGTCACTGCGTTCTACAGCCAAGATCACTTCGCGTCCAATCCCGGGAATGCCAAAAAAGCGCTCAATCAAAAATGCACCAATCAACAAGGCCGGTAGGCTGGCCATGATGTCTGTGACGATCGGGATCGCAGCATTACGCAGGACATGCACCGATAAAATACGTGTTTCACTCACACCTTTGGCACGCGCAGTCCGCACATAGTCTTGATTGATTTCATCCAGTACAAAACTACGATACAACCTCAAAGTCGGTGCAATGCTGACCACCAACATGATGAGCACCGGCAGCAGGGCATAATGGGTCAGGTTTTTAAACAGATCACTGCTCCAACCTTGTACTGGAAACCAGTTCAGTTGGTAGGCGAGTAGATATTGAAAGACGATGATATAGACCAAGATGCTGATCGACATGGCAATGGTACACAGTGCCATCAAAGACTGATCGATCCATGTGCCACGCACTAAACCGATCCAAAGTGCCAGTGTTATTGAGATCAGGTTTTGTAAAATGATTAAGGGAATCAACAAGGTCAGGCTTGGACCGATTCGAGTGAGCATGACTTGATTGACGTTTTCACCGGTACTCCAACTCAGGCCATAATCGAAAGTCAGCACTTGTTTGATGAAGATCCACAGTTGCACATAATAGGGTTGGTCAACGCCGAGTTGTTGGCGAATGGCTTGAATCTGTTCTGGGCTAGACATCTTGCCCGCCAATAGATAGGCCGGATCTCCGCCGACCCAATTAAAGATAAAAAATACCAAGATGATCACCCCAACTAAGGTCGGGATCATTTGCCAAAGTCGTCGCAGGGTATAGCTCAGCATAATAGAACCTCCGCAGTCTGCATTATTTTTCTAAGTCGACATAGAGCCAAGGGGTTTTTAAAATTGGATGGGTTTTATAGCCCAGTACATAAGGCTGCACCACAGTGTTGTTATAGCGTGAAGCCACAGCCATGACGGGCATATAGACGTCTAGCAGGCGTGCCATTTTTTGGTAGAGGGCATCGCGTTCAGCGCCAGCAGGCAGGCGTTGAGAACGTTCATATAAAGCGTCATAGCCTGGCACGGTGCTACAGCCCATATTGGAAGAGTGAATATTGCGGCTGTAAAATAACTGAAAGAAGTTGTCTGCATCGGGATAGTCTGCAATCCAACGTTGCATTCCCATTTGTATATCGCACTGTTTCTGCGCTTTCAAATAATCGGGAAATTGCATCGATCTGGTTTTGAAACGAATGCCAATTTTATCGAAATTACGTTTCCACATTTCGGCGGTTTTGAGATCAATGCTTCTGGTGGGCATGCCATATTCAATTTCCAAGGGCTGACCATTGGGACGGCGTCGATAACCCTCGCTATCTCGTTGATAGCCATAGCGGTCAAGCAATAGGTTGGCAGCTTGAATGGAATAAGGAATACTGCTTTGAAACTTGGGGTCAAAGCCGACCACCGCAGCAGGAGCAGTGAATGTGGCTGGCGCGGCATTGCCATTTAAAATCAAATCAATATAACTTTGTTTTGAAAATGCCATGCCGATTGCACGGCGCAATGCAATATTTTCTTTACTGTTGCCACCCACCACGGGATCTTCGCCATTCCAAAAGATGTAGGTGATATCTGGATCAAGATTGAAGGAGAGATAGGCGCCTGTTTTGGCGACTTCGGGGACAAGTCGACCATGTTGAATAATGCTGCTGTATAAATCACCTTGGAGCTCAACCCAATCAATCTGCTGTTGTTTAAAGGCCAGCCATTCGGATTGGTATTCTTCAATGATTTGGATCTCGACCACACCGATTTGCGGCATTTTTTTGCCTTGCATCTGCGCCACAATTTTTTGATCTTGTGGATTTGCCCCTGCTTTAAAGTCCCAAATATAACCACGATAGTCTGAATTGGCGGTGAGGACGATACGTGATCCAGGCATCCATTTTGTTAGGCGATACGCACCAGTTCCAATCGGATGCCCCATGACATAGCCGCGGTTATCTTTGTATTTTTCAATTACTTCTCGCGCGACTGCTGAGGTTGGCGTGTGCGCCAGTACCATCGGAAGATTGAAGTCCGGTTGATTGAGGCGTAGCACCAAGGTGTAGCGATCTGGTGTTTGTATGCCTTCAACCGGCGCATCATAGTCAAAGCGTCCTGATGTCTTGGCTGCTTCAACTAGCCGATCCATGCCTTTAAACTTGTTCTCTAACAACCAAGTACTGCGTGAGTGCAGCTGAGGATCAAGTATACGTTTTAGTGAGTAGGCATAATCTGCCGCGGTGAGTTCTCGTTTTTTACCCTTAAACACAGGGTCATCATTAAAATAAATCCCTTTTTGAATACGAATGGTATAAGTCAAACCATCGGCACTGACTTCGGGCAAGGCGCTGGCTGTGAGTGCAACCAACTTGGCGGGTTGGGCCAAATAATCATAACTGTATAAACTTTCAAAAAATGAGCTTTGAATGATGCTCGAATAGAGGTCGCTGGTGGCAATGGGATCAAAGCCCGTTTCAGCGGCAGGAAGAGAGACATGCAGTACTTTGTTGGGATTGGCCGCTATGCTTAGACCAATATTCAACAGCATACTCAGCAGTAATATGCGACATAGGGTGCTTAAAATCTGGATTTTATAGTCGATAAATAATTGTTTTATATTCGATAATTTATATCTAAGCAAAAGCGTATGCATCGTAAGTTGAGTCTCCGCTTTGGGGGCAATCCATCTCGTTCAACGCTTCGTGCAAGTCGAATTTGCACGAAGCGATGTAAGTTGCCGAAATCTGAGGCATGCTGTGTGACCAGTTTCAATTACAGCGATCGGGCTTTTTTCACGAGCTACGGGGTGTAACTGATTCGATACAGCGTGCGATGCACGGGTCTGAGGCCTTGCTTAAAAGCGAATAACATGCCAATTCATGTAAAAAATATAGGGTGAATCACATTAAGCAGTGTGAAGCATGTCGGAGTGAAGTGTTTTGATCATAGCGGTGAGGTAGAAAGGATTTAAAAAACTGTGTGCACTTTTAGTTGACCACGACACATCAGTTTAGAAAAGAACAGACATGGCAAGGAAAAGGAGGAGCAGAAGAAGTGGTGTTATTTAAGATAGAAATAACCAGGTTATTAATGCTGAGTCATTGTTTTTTGAGGTAGTGACCTGCGCATTAAAAAATGCTCAGTGATATATAAGTGCATCGATCAAGATGTGTTGATCGATGCGCTTTTTTAATCTGTCTTGATGCGGATATTTTGGCGAGTATTCTACTGAGCAACTAAGTACTGATATAAATGCGTATCAACTGTTCGATCTAATTTAAACTGCATTTTGACCACAGAGACTTCTGCAGTTTCAGTCTGAATTTTTGCATCGATGGCTGTATTTTCAAGATACTCAAGAAATCCTAAAAAATAGAACTCATGGCCTTCGTCATCATCTTTTTTCACAAATAAAGGGAGTAGGGTATTATTTTCCTTTGCCTGTAGGATTGATTTGACATCAGGACTATTGAGCGTTCTTTTGGATTTAGACATCCACTCAAAATGCGTGTCATCTAAAAATCGATCTTCATACTTTGTGCTTTCAGAAATGTCATCGGCTTTATGATAGGTCACAAAGATTGGACAGTTCGATTTGTCCTTACTCATCATATATCCGCCAACATTTTGAGGATTTTGATTTTTTTCCCAGTTGAGGATGCGAAAAACATCTTTACGACTGTATTTTGCATAATAAACGAAGCCATTTTTTTGAACTGAATTATCCATTAAGTTTTCAAAAACGTTTAATGCATATTGGATACTATCCGCGAGATACAGCTTAAACAAAGATACTTTGATCATTTCAGCAAAAGCTTGACTCGCAATAAAGTGATCTTCATTGCAATGAATCAGGTCAATAGTGCCATTTTTTTTAAAATAAAAGCTTGGATTGAATATCATATTCAGATTGTTGCACACTGAGTGAATAATATCCGTGCTGACTTTTTGTTTGTATGTACTTTCTAATAACGTTGACCATTGCTTAATGCTCACTTCAGCATGTTCTGATTCAAGCATCATCTGCAACAATAGACTTTCATGTGGTCTTTTTGCATTATTAATTTCGATACTTAAAAATTCTAAAACAGACTGTTGAGTCTGATTCAATGGTATTGGAAAGTCTTCAATATCTTTGATAAAAGAATAAAAAGATTTTGAATGCGCCACATAGTTAAAAGGATCTCGATAATTTGCTTCAATAAAGTCAGCCATCATCGGTGCACGCCCTAAGCGATTTCTCAGTGTCTTATAGTCTTGGGTGAGATGTTTTTTAAGTTGAAAGTTCTCATTATTAATGGATTCAAAAATCTTTTCTTTCGATATTTGATCAAAATGAATTGATGATGCACCGGGTAATATTGAACCACCTTGTGAAAGAAGTCTTCTGAGGGTGTCTTTATTAAATGATCTGTCCGCATACAAGGCCATGGGAATTAAAAAGTTCTTTTCATAGTTTCCAATGAAGTCAATAACAGTAAGGAACTCTTTCGTTTCATGCTTTCTCAGCCCACGTCCAAGCTGTTGAATAAAGATAATCGCAGATTCAGTGGCTCGGATCATAATGATTTGATTGATTCTCGGGATATCAATACCTTCATTTAAAATATCAACAGTAAAAATCATTTCCAAGCGATCAACATCATCAGAGTTGATCGAGCGAATACAGGCGAGGCGATTCTCTTCTGAATCTTTACCGGTTAAAGATGCGCTACGTACACCGAGTGCATTCATTTTTTTTGCGAGTTCGATGGCTTCGTCGACTCGTGAACAAAAAACTAAGGCCCTTAATTCACCGCTATCCGTAGAAAAAAACTCTGATTTCTCTTTTATCTGCCGTACACGCTCTGCACTGGTTAGATATTTAAAATTGGTTTTATCATCAATCAGCTCTCCATTGACACTGAAATCAGCGATACCAAAATAATGAAAAGGACATACCATATTTTCCTGCATGGCTTCTTTTAAAC
>JASLIY010000251.1 GCA_030152675.1 Acinetobacter sp. | reverse complement strand
GAAGCTTTGGGAGGCATGCTCTGCTGGCTATACCTTTGATGAGGTGCAAATTGATTTTTATCGTGCCAATGGGGATAAGCGCATTAAATACCTACAAGTCAAACTCAAGCATGTCTTGGTCTCGAGTGTGACCCCGAGTGTTGGCGACGAGGGGATTCCCAAAGAATCGTTTAGCCTCAAATACGCTGCAGTGGAATGGACCTATAACCAACAAGATATTAATGGCACCGCCAAAGGTGCAGTCACCAAGAAATGGTCATTGTCGAATAATACCGCGTCTTATGCCGCATAAAATGTTTGCAGCATAAAAGTCGTATCACGCCTCGATCTATCTGGGCGATCTCGATATAAGCATGGGTAGAGAAAACCACGTGTCTTCTCTACCATTTTCAGCATTGCCAATCTCACTGAACGCGATTCAACGTCATCATGACTCAAGCCAGACACGTCATTTTAATCGATCGAACAGCTTAAAAATACAAACAGTTAGAACAGTTCAAACACTTATAAATTTAAAAAAAGCATGGACCACAATGGGCGCAGATCAACGATATCACTATGGATTTAAAACCACATTATTTGACCGTTTAATGTCAGAGGATGATCTTGGCAAAGGGCTTTCCATTCAAGCACTGCGCGAAGCAGTCGCTCGTGATTTGGAAGACTTACTCAACAGTCGAATGGGCAAGCTCGATCATGTGATCGAGAATTTTCCGTATGCCAAAAAATCAATTTTACAATTTGGCATCATCGACTTTGTTGGTCTGTCGACGGCCAATCCTTTAGATCGCGACAAAATCTGTCAGTCGATTGAACAGTCGATTGCCGCGCACGAACCTCGGCTGCGACACATACAAGTTCAGATGATGCACGATGGTCACAACATGGGCGCGCTGTGTCTGTCGATTCAGGCCTTTTTAAATATCCATCCTGTATATGAACCGATTGTATTTGATGCTTTATTAAAACCCACCACCCAACAATACGTGATTTCAGCACGCGCTTAGGGGGTTCTCGTGATCGAAGATTTATTACCTTTTTACGAAAAACAATTGCAAGAGTTTGCACAGCAATCGCGTGAGTTTGCACAGAAATATCCCAAGATCGCGCAACGTCTGGCGCTCAATCAAGAGCAAATTGATGATCCGCATATTGAGCGTTTGATTCAAGCCTTCGCTTTGATCGCGGCACGGGTCGATAAAAAGTTGGTCGACAGTTATGATATTTTTACTCGCGCCTTATTTGAGGTGATGTTTCCTCAGTATCTCAAGCATTTTCCGTCCTGCACCGTATTGAGTTTTGACGACAGCACTAAACACGCTCAAACACAACATCATCTGTCGCACTCCACCTTGCCCAGTATTGCCAAGCACAGTGCCTTGAAGTCCAAAAGCATGAAAGGGGTGCAGTGTGAGTTTCGCAACAGCCTTGAAGTACGTTTACTGCCGATCCAGCTTAAACATCTGAGTTTTAAAGCCAATCCCAGCAGTCATATGCATCTCAATCAAAATGCCAGTGTTCGCATGGGATTTGAAATCTCCGCTACAGCGCACAATCTGCTGTGCCAAGAAAAGCTGCCGATTTATTTGGATGCGATTTCCAATTTTCCATTACAACTGTTGGACAGTATCTTTAAAGCTGAAACGCGCTTTAGTCTGATCGCTGGGCAGCAACGAATAGAGATCGACAATCCCTTTGAGGTCATGGGCTTTCAGGAGGCGGATTGTGTCTTGCCGATTGATCAGCATACCCATCATGCCTATCGCTTACTGCTGGAATATTTTTGTTTTCCGGAACGTTTTCATTATTTAAACCTCAATCTAGAATTGATCCGGCAGCTCAGTGCTGCAACGCGTTATTTTGAAATCGAGATTCATCTCAAGCTGAATTTAAATGATCAAGCCTTGATTCGAAATTATGCTGAATTGAGTTTGGCTAACTTTAAGTTATTTACCTCACCGGCCATTAATCTATTTGAAAAAGCCGCTGAACCACAGAAAATAAATCATCAGCAACTGGAGTATCCACTGCTCACCGATGCGCATCATCCTGAGTTTTATCAGGTCTATAGCGTACTCAATATGCACATGGTGCGAGAGAAAACCAATCAAGAGCAAGTGTTTTATCCGGTCTATCCATTTTTTGCCATGAGTCATTATCACGGTGAAGACCAAAAGTTTTTTTATGCCCTAAATGCCACCCAATACCAACACGGGATTGTTGAAACAGGATATTCGATTATTTCGAAGCATCTGCAACCCGATCAATTTCAATCTGACTTTATCAGTATCGGCTTACTCTGTTCTAACCGGGATTTAGCCCATGAGGCCTTAAAACAATCCAATCATATTTTAAATCTGAATGATCGTCATATGGCGCGCCGTGCACTGATTTTAAAACGTCCATCACCGACCTATGCATTTGATCAGAATAAACAAGAACAATGGCGGATTATTTCGCATCTATCACTGAATACCTTGTCATTAATGAAAGGTGATGCACTCAGTCATCTGAAAGAGCTATTGGCCTTATATAACTTGCCCAAGTCCAAAGAAAACCAACGCATGATTGATGCGATCAAGCAGGTTGACTTTGAACTGACGCATAAACTCTTAGATGCCAAACCTTTTCCCATGTGCGTGCGTGGGCTCAAGGTCAACGTCAGTATTGATGCACAGGTATTTCGGGGACATAGCCTGTATTTGTTTAGCCAACTGTTGAGCCATCTGTTTAACCTCAAAGTGCATATCAACAGTTTTGTCGATCTTTATATCACCGATTCAGTCAGCCTACAGGAGTTATACCAATGCGTGCAGAACGTTGGTGGCAAGACGCTTCTATAACCGATGCGTTATTTCAGCATCCGGGGCGATTTGAATTGATTCAAGCGACACGGCTGCTTAGGCATGTGCCAGATATGCCGTCATATCGATATTGGGCTGATGATTTTCGTTTTCACAGCTCACTGAGTTTACGTTTTCCTGAAACGGAAATAGAGCATCTCAGCCTTGAAGATCAACGTGCGCAGATCACTAACTTAATCGTTGGGCTGACTGGGATTCAAGGTGCATTGCCTTATACCTATACCCATAAAATCAAACATGCAGGGCGTAAACAACGCCAGCAGATCGAAAAGTTTTTGGCTTTGTTTAACCATAAACTGATCGCACAATATATTGATGCCAGCATCAGTTATCACTTGGCACTACGTTATGAGGTGGAACCCGACAATCATTATCTGAATATCCTGCATGCACTGAATGGCTATATCAGCCAGCAACAGCAACAACAAGCCTTGGATGATTATTTTGCCGAATTCTCCGGCCTGATGCAGGGGCAAAATAACAGTCGCTATGCCATCCAGAGTATCTTGCGCTGTGTATTTAAACAGCAGGTGCATGTGAATGAATGGATCGTTGAAGATTTTGATCTGAGTGATGCACAAAAAACCATTTTGGGTGCAGGAGGGATGACCCGATTGGGGGTGAACAGTTTTTGTGGTCAACGGATTCGTCAAGCAGATTCAAAGATTGAAATTGAAATCGGGCCGCTCAATCATCGCGATTATCAAGCCTTTTTGCCCAACCGCGAACTGAGCCAAAAACTAAAACGCATTTTAATGACGTGGTGTAGTCCAACCTTGATGGTCGACCTCCGTCTGGTCTTGGAAAAGCAAGCCATTCAAGCGCTCTGTTTGCGTCAGGATTCTGATATCGGTTTGGCCGAAGGTGCATTTCTCATGCCCAATCCCGTGCAGCATAACAAAGACACCTGCTATAGCTTGATGGGGGTGCAGCGATGATTCGATTGTTGTTGATGCTTTGGCTCGGGATCTTTACCACCACGGCGATGCTGATGATTATGTATTGGCGCGATGGTCAATACGCACCGACATCGTCAGAGCTGTGGCTTTATTTTGGGTTGCTGCCTTTGGCACTGAGTCTATTGCTCTGTAGTCCCTTTCTGTTTTGGGCATGGTGGAAAAAGCGCCAAGCGGCACAGACACAAGATACCAGCACTGAACCGCACTCGGCGCATGCACTCACCACAACGGCTGAGGCGACATGGATTGAATTAAATGTATTTTCAGCAGCAGTGCAGTCAGCACTTGGCGAGAACCAAGCACTGTTGCCGGCCATGCAACACAGCATCAGTCCAGAACTTGATCCAGCCTTATTCAATACTGTGGGGCATCCGATCCTGTCCTATCGTATTCAGGCGCTGGATTTAGAAGGATTGGATCAAGATGCTTTTGATGAGCAGCCGTGGGATACCCAACAACAGCATGTTAGAGAGCAGGGCGTGATAGACGATGCTGATGAGCGCTTGGCGCTTGAGGAGGGTGATGCTGAATGGAGTGCTGAGGATTCAGCGATTGATGTGAGTGGCGCCTGTCAACGGATGCGCGCCTTATTACAGCAACAGCTTGAACAGCATATTGAGGTGTTGCAGCAGATTGCAGCACATTTACAACGTTCGGCGCTGTTTTATCATACCCCCGTCGCTCAGGTCTATCGCCTGCATCCGGCATGGATTGATCCTGAACATGAGCAGGCCTTTGAACAGCAGGAGTCGATTCAGCACAGCAGGCAAGCTGTGTCGCGACTGGATCAACTCAATGTGGTATTGATCCTCGCGGAACGTGTCTCCGGGCTTTGGGATGAACACAAAAGTCGTGCCTATATACAGAGCTTCTTGCAGCAACTGGGCATTGCTGAGCAACAGATTCAGCTTCAATATCATTACTTTGCCAAGGAAAATAGCTATACAGCATGGCTTGAACAGCTCGCGCAGATTGAGCAACAGCACAGCCAAGTGTCACTGCTCCTGGTACTGGACTCTGAAATCGATCAAGCGCTGATCGAGGAGAAGATTGGCTATCGCAACAGCTATATTGCCAGTGAGTTTGGCAGTAGCTGTTGTATTGCCAGTCGCAGTGTGCTGATTGAGGCACTTCAGCCGCAACGCGTGCTGCATCTTAGTCACGATCAACGCGATATCGCGAGCAGTTTAGAACAACTCAAACTCAAGCAACTGCCGCAATTTCAACCTCTGGCGCTTGAGCCGCAACCGTCCACGGTGCAACAGGCGCAGGCAGCCCCATCTGCCCCCCAAGCACTTGAGCAAGGACGGCAACAACAACGACAGGATGAGCATTGCTTTGTGATGCTGTTACAACACAGTAGCGACCGAAAGCTGCTGAGAAAACTACCACTTCAATTTGCCCAAACCTCAATTGACATGCAGCAGATGCTGTTTGCCATGGACAGTTTGGGTGACAGTGATGATTTGGCCATGTTGTTTGGATTTATGTTGGCACTGCAGGTCGATCCTGAGATGCACAGTATCGTGCACAGTAGCGAACATCCACATCACGCCGTGTTTACTGCACCGGCGACCGCGCATGCACGCGGGGCAAACAATCTCACTGTTTTAGGATAATGAGAATAAAATGTATACGATTTTAGGCTATCTTTGGCAGTACGTCAGCAATCCCAAAGCCATCATTGCACTCTCGCTGTTGGTGGCATTGCTGTCATCTTATCGCTATATGTCACCGATGATCTTTTGGCCTTTACTCGCGCTCTATCTGATCGGGCTGTTGGTTTATGGGATTTATTATGGCCTCAGCCAACGCCGTGCACGCAAACAGGCAGTACTCGATGACCTTGAACAGGATGCGGCGGCAAGTGACCTTGAGGTTGAACAGGCGACCAAAAGCCCCACGGCTAAAAACTTGAGTACGCAACTCAAACAGGAGTTGCAACAGATCCAACAACAAATCAAGGCTTCGGTGCAGCTGATCCGCAAGTCTAAACTCGGTGATCAAAAAGGTGATGCAGCCCTATATGAGTTGCCGTGGTATATGTTGATTGGGCATCCCGCCGCCGGTAAAAGCACCGCGATTCGACATTCAGGTTTGCAATTTCCTTTTGAAGAGACCCATCAAAAAATGGTCGCGGCGGGCTTGAGTGGCACGCGCAATTGTGACTGGTTTTTTTCCACCGAAGGCGTGCTACTAGATACCGCGGGGCGGTATAGCGTCAATGCCGAAGATCAAGCAGAGTGGTTAGGCGTGTTGGAGCTGCTGAAAAAAAATCGCAGCAAAGCCCCGATCAATGGTTTGATCGTGATGGTCAGTAGTGCCGAGTTGATCAGCCAAAGTCCTGAGAAAACCCTAACCTTGGCCAAAAGCCTACGTTCGCGATTGCAAGAGATCACTGAACAGCTTGAGGTATTTGCCCCCGTCTATGTGGTGTTTAGTAAAATGGATTTGGTGGCTGGTTTTCAGGGCTTCTTTGAATGCTATGAGGGGAGCGAGTTTGAGCAAGCTTGGGGCGCGACCTTTGCCTATGAAGCACAGCAGCAACAGCCTGCAGGTCGATTGTTTGAACAACACTTTAATGTCCTCTATCAAGGGCTGAAAAGTGTCAGTACCACCCATCTCAGTCGCCGCCATGCTCAGAATATCTCGGCCAGTGTGATGACCTTTCCACTGGAATTTAAAAGTATTCAACCGATTTTGAAAACCTTTATCGAAGCCTTGTTTGAAGACAATCCTTACCAGTTTAAACCGTTGTTTCGCGGCTTTTATTTTAGCAGTGCATTACAAGCCGGGCAGATCGAAAGTCCGATGACCGCACAAATTGCGCAGACTTTTCATTTGCAGCAGCAACACAATGCGGCTCAGTTGGCCGGCGATGAAAACGCAGTACAGCGTGGCTATTTTCTAAAAGATCTGTTTTCCCACGTGATCCTCAAAGATCGTTTTTTGGTACAACAGCATATTAATCCCGAGAAAAAACGTCAGCGTTATTTGGGTTTTATCTGTGCCTTGTCGGTGGTGGGTTTATGCTTGGCGCTCTGGATTTGGTCATATCGCAACAATCTACAACTGGTCAGCGATGTACAGCAGGATCTCAATAAAGTGGTGCAGCTGCAAAGCGGTACCGGACACGACTTATCGACCCAATTGAACAGTTTGTATATCTTGCAGCAGCGTTTACAACAACTGGATGCCTTTGATCAAGATCGACCCTTGCGCTATTCCTTTGGGCTGTATCAGGGTCAAGCCTTACGTGAGCGTCTAAAAACAGAATATCTCAATGGACTCAAACAGGTATTATTGCTCCCGACCCAAAACAATATGGCAACGTATTTACAGGCCGTGATCGCAGATCCTGATCAGTTGCGTCATGGACAGACAGCAGCCGATCAGCCC
>JASLIY010000037.1 GCA_030152675.1 Acinetobacter sp. | reverse complement strand
GAAGTAGATCAAAGTTTCTATTTCTTACCGGCTGGTAAAAATAAATGGGTTGTAATTACAACAAATGAAAGTCGTGCGGTATATATTCCTTATAAAGATAAAATAAAAGAAGTGAAATTGGCTGAATATTATAATGTGATTTCGGGGAATGAGGCACCTACAATAAAAAAACCAGTAAAATCTATAAAAATACCTAATTCGTCCTCCTATTTTATGAATTGCCTTAAAAAGAATTCAGAAAAAGACTGTGATAAATTGACGCAATTAGAAGATCATAGTTATTCAAAGCAAGAAATTGAAGAAAACTATCCTGAATTATTGAGATTTCTGAATAAGCTCAATACTCCTGTTGATGCTATACGATTTATTGAAATTAAGGGGCAGTTAAAATATGCTCTAATTTCATCTTATTTTGATGAAATTGATTTATTTTATTTAAGGAAATTAGTGCCCGGAAATGATAGCGTTATAGAACTTGGAGAAGATTACTCTATTGATGATAAGGGCGTTCTCACTTATACCGATCAAGAGAATAAAGTTAATAAAATTGAATTAAATTAGTGCGTTAATTTTTTACTGCAGTAGTTGAGTTGATTGGCTCTGTTGGATGATAAGCTGAAATTTCAACTGAGCCATAAAATCTCATTGTTAGGGTTAGAGTGATGGCTAATGTTGCCTCAAAATAATGAAACTTACGAACTATGCCTAACAAAGTTATGATCGACCATTTCACTTCAATCGAAGACAGTAAATTAAGTGATCTACTCAAAATTCCCCTGCAAGCCACCCGAGTGAATCACCAAGATTCGCGTGCCGGATTTAAAGTATTGTTTTGCAATCAGGTCCATGACGCCATACAGCATTTTCCCAGTGTAAATTGGCTCTAAAGGAATCGCGTGGCGTTGTTGGAATTGATCGATAAATTTCAGTAACTCAGGTGTAGTTTTGGCATAGCCGCCACAGCAATAGTCATCGATGATCTGCCAATTGTCTTGTGGATGAAGACTGGGTAAATGTTGCAGCACAGCTTGGGTGAGAAAATCTCCCTGAAGTGCTGAAAAGCCCAATACCTGTTGCTGCGCTGCGCTGGCAGTGATGATGCCTGCCAAAGTGCCACCTGTGCCGACGGCAGCACAAATCACATCAAAGTCTTGTTGATCCTGATGGCTGAGGATTTCCTGACAACCCAATACCGCCAAGTAATTGCTACCACCTTCGGGCAATATATAGGCATGTGGGTAGTGTTGCTGTAACTGCGCCAAATAATCAGGCAGATGTTTCTGTCGATAAACGCCACGACTGACAAAATGCAACTGCATGCCATGCTGCACGGCCGTACTTAAGGTCGGGTTCAATGCTTGGGTTGCTAACTCCTCCCCACGAATGATACCAATACTTTCAAAACCAAACCGTTGCGCCGCATAGGCTGTGGCGGCAATGTGGTTGGAGTAGGCGCCACCGAAGGTCAGGATCTGGCGGTAGCCCAATCGTTGCGCTTCGATCAAATTGTATTTGAGCTTAAAAAACTTATTGCCCGAAATCTGTGGGTGGATTTGATCCAATCGTCTGATCGTGACACTCAGATCTGTATCGAGCAGCAGTGTTTGATCGGTGATCTGTTGGCGAATGGCCTCAAAGCGCTCCAGCATTGTATTCATGGTTGTGACACTCAAATGGTGGTTTGACTGATCTCGATGTATTGCCATCTCAAACATCTATTGAGAGATCGTCAGTCGGGTGAGGTGATGGATATTGTCATCTTGGGAGGGATTGAGTGTCAACCGTGGTCACCACCGACATGCCGGGGCGTAGCTTATCCATGTCGGGTTGGTCGGGATCAATACTGATACGCACCGCGATGCGTTGCACCACTTTAGTAAAGTTTCCAGTCGCATTATCTGGTTTGAGCACACTAAACTCTGAGCCTGCGGCAGGGGAAATCTGATCGACATGACCTCTAAACTTTTGATGCTTAAGTGCATCCACGCTAAACCAAGCTTTTTGCCCAATCCGCATGTCCGCGATTTGGGTTTCCTTGAAATTGGCAATCACCCAACTTTGTTTTGGAATCAGATATAACAACTGCGTTCCCGCCGCAACATATTGCCCGATGCGTGGGGTGACTTCCCCGAGTTGACCATCCATGGGGGCGATGATCGTACTATAGTTTTTGGTGGTCTGAGCTTGATCGAGTTGGGCTTGGGCGCTGCTGACTTGAGCTTGCAAACCTGTTTCGGCCACTTGCGCAGTTTTCAGCGCCTGTTGCGCCACTTGGAGATTGGCTTGAGCTTGCTTGAGCAATGCTGTGGTATTTTGTTGATCTGCCAGCGCTTTGTCTTGCTCAGCCCGTGCTGCAGCGCCACTGTCGCCCAATTGCTGATAACGTTTCAATTGTGCCAATGCCAAATGATCGGCTGCTTGTGCCTGTTCAACTTTGGCTTGCGCTGCGGCGATGTCAGCTTGGCGTTGGGCGATGGTCTGGCTTTGATTGGCCAAGTTGTTTTTGGCTTGTTCTACCCCAGATTGGGCTTGGCTAACTTTTTGATTATAAGGCGTTGCATCAATGTGCATCAGCACCTGACCTTGTTTGACCTGATCAAAGTCTTTGACTTCAACCGTTTGTACGTAGCCATTAATCTGAGAAGACAGCAAAGTGGTTTTGCCCTTGATATAGCTATTGTCGGTTTTTTCCAGTGCGGTATGAAAAGGACCAATCCGCCATGCCCATAAGATGATGATAATGCCCAGTATTAACACCACGGCCATCATCGCCAACACCCGTTTCGGTGTACCAATCAATTTACTCGATGGCGGCGGAGACAATGACACTTTTGGCGCCGAATCTGAATTGGCTGTTTGAGCATTGTTCGATGCGCTGTCAGCGGCCCGATCAGAGACGCTGTCGGTATGGTGCGGCGTGGAGGACTGTGGTTGCTCTGACATGATGCTTTTAATCTCTGGGCAATAAGTATTTGATCAAGTTATAAAGTATTAGGGGCTAGGGGCTGTTGGCATTGATTTTACGCAGTTTATAACGACTCCAGAAAATATTGAGTGTGCCCCAGATCAATAAAAATAAAGCAAATAATCCGTTTAATGCAATCACATCATTATAAGCACGGACTTGTGCTTCACGGCTAATGCTTTGATTTAAGTTGCGGATGGCTTGGTTCTGTGTCAGTGCAGGATCTTGCACACTGGCATGTGTTGCGGCGGCAGAGCTGTTTAATCGCTGCGTGACAAGGGCTTGATTGGGCGCAACTTGGTCGATCATTTCCATTTTATAGACTTGAGTTCGATGCTGTTGGTAGGTGGAGAAAAAGGCATTGCCAATCAAGCCACCAAAATTTTGTGTCGCAGAAAATAGCACGATGAAGGTGATGATATGTGTGGGGCCTTTCTGTAAGGCGCTGATCATGCCGGTCAAGAGTAAAGGGCCAATAAAAGCACCACCTGCCACACCGACCAAAAATTGACTTAAATAGAAATTGGCAGGACGCACATCACTGGTCAGTTGATAGTCCAAGCCACAGGCGATCAGGATCAGTGCTTCGGCAAACAGGAGATGTAGGAAAATCCGTTCGCGCGAATAAGTCACGGCACTCAGCAACGTGCCAGTGGTGATGCCGATGAAGATCACTGTATATAAGGGAACAAACTGATCCGGTCCCATGCCCATGGTTTTGAGGAAGTTGACGGCAGCATAGCTTTGTTCAGACATCAAAAATCGAATCGCCAATGCTGCAAATATAAAGTTGAGTACCGATGCGGTGCCGATCCAACGCGTTAAAATCAGGGGATTGACCCGAAAATGTTCATAGCAAAGTCCCACAACCACCAAACTAAAGCCTGCCACTAGCAGATAGCCAAGCTTGGGACTGTCAAACCACCATAGGATTGGGCCCTGAGTCAGCACAATACACAAACAGGCAAAACCGGGAGCTAACAATGCAAAAGTGAAAAAGTCTTGTTTCTCAAACACCGCAATCCGTAAGCTGCGCGGCAGTTTCAGCGACACCACCATTGCCAAACAACACAGCGCTAGTCCGAGCTCAAAGGTATACAAGATCGACCAGTCATTGACGTCGACCAGACTCGGGGAAATGATCCATGCCAAGGGCACGCCGAGTTGTTGAAAGCCCAGTGCCAAATAGATGCCTTTGCCAAAATGAACTTTTTGAAAGGCTTGCATGATGTAGTACATGCCCAAAGAGCTCAGTGGCGCTGCGACCAAACCACTGATAAAACGCACAAACAGCGCCATATGAAAGGTATGCACCATCAGATGCAGGATCAGCACCGCAATAAAGATCACCAGTCCGATCTCTGAAAAGAGCCGAAGTCCATATTGTTGTCGTGCTTTAAACAGGATCAAGTTGGAGCTGACATTGGCCATCACATAGACCGCAGGAATCCACGCAGCCTCACTGGGTGTAAGGCCGTATTCACCTTGAATCAAGGGCAAATTGGCGGTGATAAAACCATTACTCAAACTGCCCGAAATCGCAATAAAGACCCCGATCACAAAATACAAAATCCGCTTATGCTGCGGATGGTTGATCGCGGCGGGTGAGCCAGGGAGGGTTGGACGTTCCTCTGCCGTCCAATCGGGGGCGGGTTCGAGCAAACGTGGTTCTTTACTCATGCATGGTTCCTGTGTACATCGATCACTGCATTTTTTTTCTGTGTGAAGGACGTGGATTAACCTTTGACTATTTAGTGGATAATTAAACGAATTTTCGAGGATGAAGTAAATTTTTGCGATCAATATTTTTGTAAGCAATCGCACGCATAGGTGACTGACTTGATTTACTACAGCAGCACAGTCGATGCATTTAGCAACACAGAATAACAATTATTTGGTGGTTCGCCGGTGACTGTTGTTTAGACTAATCGCTTCCTTGATTCTTTCAATGCTCATGAACATTCAGCGTCATCTCTTGTGTTACGTGCAGCCATTCTGTTTGATGAGCGTATTGCCGTGGATGATGATCAAGCCAAGCATTGCCCAAT
>JASLIY010000202.1 GCA_030152675.1 Acinetobacter sp. | reverse complement strand
ACCTCGGACTAGATTGGTATGTTTAAACCTATCTCGCTGTATATAGGGTTGAGATATACTCGCGCACGGCGTAGTAATCACTTTATTTCTTTTATTGCTTTAGTTTCGATGATCGGTCTGACCTTAGGGGTCGCTGTTTTGATTACAGTCTTGTCTGTGATGAATGGTTTTGATCGAGAATTAAAAAATAGAGTGCTCGGAATGGTGCCGCAGGCGACTGTTTCTTCGACGCAAATCTTGACGGATTGGCCTGCGCTTGCAAATAAAATCGATCAGCATCCGCATGTGACAGGCACAGCACCGTTCACCCAACTGCAGGGCATGCTCACGGCTCAGGGACAGGTTGCTGGCATCATGGTCACTGGGATCGAGCCGGAATATGAAAAGAAAGTTTCGATCATCCAAAACCATATGGTCAGTGGCAGTCTGAATCAACTGAAAAAAGGTGAATTTGGGATCGTGCTCGGGCAACAGTTGATGAATTCACTGGGCCTACGCTTAAACGATAGTGTGACCTTGGTCTTGCCCGAAGCCACCCCATCTCCAGCCGGTGTGGTGCCTCGCTTTAAGCGTTTTAAAATCGTTGGTGTATTTAGCATCGGGGCAGAAGTTGATTCAACCTTGGGCTATATCGCACTGAATGATGCCTCAACTTTGCTGCGTCTTCCGGATGGTGCACAAGGCATTCGTATGAAGTTGGATAATATCTTCTTGGCACCGCAAGTCGCCAATGACGTGGTGCGAGATTTGCCAGGTCAGTATTATCCATCAGATTGGACCTATACCCACGGTAATTTGTTTAGTGCGATTCAGATGGAAAAGGCCATGGTCAGTCTCTTACTGTTCCTAATCGTCTTGGTGGCCGCATTTAATATCGTGTCATCGCTGGTGATGGTGGTGACGGATAAGAAATCAGATATCGCTATTTTACGTACACTCGGCGCATCACCAGCCACGATTACCAAGATCTTTATGGTGCAAGGCACGGTGATTGGTGTGGTGGGAACTTTGGCGGGTGCGGTGTTGGGGATTATTTTCGCCACCAGTATCAGTAGTGTCATGGGCTGGTTGAATAACACATTGGGTCTGCATTTGTTTGATGCTTACTTTATTAATTACTTACCGTCTTATCTCAGATGGCAAGATGTGTTGGTGATCGTCAGTTTGTCATTGGTGCTGAGTTTCCTTGCCACGATTTATCCCGCCTTACGCGCGGCTAAAATCCAACCTGCTGAGGCATTACGCTATGAATAATTCGGTCGCTATGAATCAGCCGGTCGTGCTTGAAGCCAAAAATATCCAAAAGCATTTTACTGATGGAAAATCCAAGGTTGAAGTCATCAAAGACATTTCGCTCAAAGTACATGCTGGCGAATTTGTTTCGATCGTCGGCGCCAGTGGTTCGGGTAAAAGTACCTTGCTGCATATCTTGGGGGGGCTAGATCGCCCCACTGAAGGCATGGTTTTTCTCAATGGCGAACGCTTTGATCATCTCAATGAAGCACAACGAGGTTATCAACGTAATCAACATTTGGGCTTTGTTTATCAGTTCCATCATTTGTTGCCAGAGTTTAGTGCGCTTGAAAATGTCGCCATGCCCTTGATGCTGCGTCGAGAAGCCAGCTTTAAAGCGGTCAAGCAACGTGCTGAGTACTTGCTCGAACGTGTCGGTCTCAGTCACCGCATGACCCATAAACCGGGTGAACTCTCGGGGGGCGAGCGGCAACGTGTGGCACTGGCGCGTGCTTTGGTCACGCAGCCTAAATTGATGATGGCGGATGAGCCAACCGGTAACTTAGACCGTAAAACTGCCACGACTATTTTTAGTTTGCTGACGGATTTGCAGCAAGAGTTCAATATGGCGATGTTGGTCGTGACCCATGATGAACAATTGGCACGATCAGCGGATCACACCCTGTTGATGGAAGATGGATTGTGGGTTGAGGGTTAAGCTGACTGGTTTTTATCGCTAAAGCCGAGCGATCTGATCAATGCTATTGTTAAAGCCCATTTCGATGGGCTTTAATTTTTTCTGATCTTTTATTCTGTTCTTTACTTGGAACACTGAGCTTGAAATGACGTTGATCTTGGCGCTGATGGCTTGGATCATCGGCATCAGTAGTATGGGCCTGACCCAAATCGACGCTTGGGTGCCGTGTATTGCTGGCATCAATGTGCTCTGTCTGGTGTTGGCACTGGGCTTGGGCTGGCACAATCATCGTCAGGCAAATCAGTGCTCAATTTCTGCGGCATGGGCGTGTGGCCGTTTGGCACTGCTGATCAGTGTGCTGCTTTTGGGGCATCGCTATGCGGAACATGCCTTGACGCAACGCTTGGCATTACGTCATCAGACGGTTTCAAGTCCTCAGGTCCTCATCTACGTCGACCGTATCGCCAGTAATGGCCAAGCTGATCCCAATCGTTGGCATCATCAAGTTTGGGTCTTGGATCAGCAGGCACAAGCGGTGCGTTGGCGGCTCAGTTATCCGACCCATCACATCAATCCCAAAAATCCTGAACATTGGCTAAAGCTGGGTCAGTATTATCGGGTCAGCGGGCAGGCCAAAGCCATTCATAGTTTTGCCGTCGACGGCGTATTTGATCAGGAGCGCTGGTGGATACAACAGGATTTGATGGCCAGTATGCAAGTGCACAGTATCCAAGCAGTGAGTGCGGCGCAGGTCAGTGCTTGGGGACATGCTGATTTTGTGCGTCAGCAACAAGCTGTTGCAGCACGATGCCGTATCGCGCTTGAAGCGCAGCGCTTACAGTGGCGGCAGTTGATCGAGCAACAGGGCTTTGAACAACGTGGTTTGATGCTGGCTTTGCTGACAGGCGATCAAAGTCTCTTGGCGGCTGAAACCCAAGATCTATTTAAGCGTCTGGGCATATCACATTTGTTGGCGATCTCGGGGCCGCATGTGTTGATCTTTGCTTTGATATTTTGTTTGCTGTGTCGGCGCATGCTCAACTGGCTTGCACCACAACTCTACTTGAGCGTTGCGCGTCCAGCTCTGTTGCTGTTGCCATTCTTACTCTGTGTTGTTTTATATGCCGGTATTGTGGGATTTGAAATTCCGGCATTGCGTACCTTGCTCACGGTCACGTTGATCAGTCTATGCCTTTGGCTGCGGCAACCGATTTCCGCACTGAAACTGTTGCTTCTGAGTGCCAGTCTGCTGTTGCTATTTGATCCATTCAGTATTTTATCCGCCGCCTTTTGGTTGTCTTATGGCGCATGTTTGATCTTACTGCGCGTCTACCAGCAGTTGCCCAGTGGTCGCGAGCAAGCACAAAAAGAAGCAGCACATGTGCAGCCCAAACCACGCAGTGATAGGCCAAATCGTCGTCAGCGCCGTAGCGCGGCGCTATCCACGCGTGTGAATCATCTGCATCCATGGTTGAGTACCAGCTTCAGCAAGATCGGGCATATGCTGATGCTGTTACGGATTCTGTTGCTGACCCAATGTAGAATCTTTATCGCCTTGTTGCCGTTGATACTGCTGATCTTTCAACAGGTGTCTTGGCTGGCACCCATCGCCAATCTGTTGGCGATTCCATTGATCGCGATGCTGATCGTGCCCCTCGAGGTGATCGCGGCAATGCTGAGCCTATTGTGGCCGAGCGTTGCGATGTTGTTGTTTTATCTGGCGAACCTGTGCATTCAACTGTTGATGTTTTTACTCACACGCTTGGATCAGGGAGTGGGGTTACAACTACATGCGGTGGCGCTGACGACTGCGCAGATCATGTGTTTGGGTTTGGCGGTGCTGATGTTGATGTTGGCGCGTGGCGTGGTACCACGTGGCTGGATGGTATTATCTGCATTTGCCGCTGTTCTATTGCATCGACCACAGACAGCGTTTGATCTCAGCGTGATCGATGTGGGGCAGGGACAGGCGGTTTTTTTACAATTACCGCAACACAGCATGATGATCGATGTGGGTGGCAGCTTTCAGGAGCAGCAATGGGGTATCGGTGAACAAGTCATCATTCCTTTTTTGCTGCGCCGTGGAGTGAGACGTTTGGATCAAGTGGTGTTGACCCATTTAGATCAAGACCATAGCGGTGCATTTACAGCGCTGAGTCAACGTATACCGATTCAGAACGTCTACTCCAACCAAGAGGATCAGCGTTTTCAGCAGCATGATTTTGACTATTGTTTCGCAGGGCAACGCTGGCAATATGGGCAGGTCAGCATACAGGTTTTATCCCCTAGCGCGGAGCAACTCGCCAGCGCAGCTGAGAAACAAAATGAACGCTCTTGTGTGCTGTATATCCAGGTACCTCAGGCGAAAAACTATCAGTACTTTTTGTTGATGGCGGATGCAGGGTGGGAGACCGAATATCAAATCCTACGTGACTATCCAGATCTCAAGGTGGATGTATTGCTTTTGGGACATCATGGCAGTCGTTACAGTTCTTCTTATGCATTCTTAAAACAGCTACAGCCCAAGTTGGCGCTTGCCAGTGCGGGTTGGAACAACCGCTATCATCATCCACATCCTGTGGTGGAGGCACGATTAAAGGCGCTGGGGATTCCGTTTAAAACCACCATTGAACAGGGCAGTATGCGATTTTTTTTAAACGCAGATCGGCAGATGGTGTTGCATTCACAGCGTGACACACGGCATTGGCTGAAACGGGATCAAGATCGCCAAGATCCCGCTAAGCCATAATTATTTTGTTGTTTCAGCAGCTGTTGTTTTAGTGTGACTGTGACTGTGACTGTGACTGTGACTGTGAGCTTTGAGTCGACTCGCGGTATTGCTCACGAACCTGTGCCACGGTCTCCAGCGCTTCCGCTTTGGGCAATGCATAGACCCGATCTAAGTCTGGATTGGCCTTAAAGCGTTTATAGCTCCAGTGATAATGCTCAGGATATTTGCGAATCAGCTCCTCAAGCATGTGATGAATCACTGCTGTACCTTGCTCAGGCGTGCCGCTATAGATCGCTTCATCGATTGGCTCGATAAACATATTGAAGCTGTCATCTGTATTGCGTAGTGCATACAACAACAGCGCGCGAGCTTTGGTTTTCTGGATCAGTTTGGCGCTTAAACTACTGGTCGCCAAAGGCACGCCGAAGTAGGGGATCATATCCCCGCCGACTTTCGGGCTATGATCGGGCAGGATCACAGTGGTGCCGCCTTGTTTCAGTGCCCTAAAGATTTGACGAACCCCAGACTCATCCGTTGGAACGAGATTGGCTTGTTCACGACTACGCGCTTGGCGTACAAATTGATCGGCCTCATCATTTTTGATGGGCTTGTACATGATGGTCATTTCAGTGTGCTGGGCAAACCAAGCATTCATGACTTCCCAAGTACCAAAGTGCGGTACGATCAACACCAAACCTTTACCCTGTTGAATCGCTTGGTGAAAATAGGCTTCACCCTCAATATTTGCGATACGGCTAATGTTCTTTTTGTTGCTGCTGCCCCAGATACTAAAAAATTCCATATAGGACTGTAGTTCATTGCGGATCGCAGCGCGAGTGATCTGTTCGCGGCGTTGCGGACTCAGGTCTTGCAGACAAATTTCAATATTCAAGCGTATCGTGTTTGAGGTTTTTGTGATATGTAATAGGTTCACAATACCAGCGAGTAGTCTTGCAAAGAAACGTGAAAATAAGATCGGTTGCCGACTGAAAAAGTTCAGTAGACGCCTTGTTGTGGTCGTTGTTTTCTCAGTCATTAGTGATCAAATTATCTTTCAGAAGTCAGTTAGTGTAGAGAATTTGGCGTTATTATAGGTTAATTCTCTTTGATTAGACAGTTTAACTGCGAAGCTTGTATATAATGTTGACTTAATTTTTGAGTTTGGATTGTCCTTATGTCCGATTGGCCGCCACAGGCAGAAAATGAAAAGAAACACGTAGAACCACAGCTTACAGGGAAGGAATGGCACATTTTAGAAAAAGCCGTTCTTGCTTCTGTAGAAGAGCAACGACGCAGTCGTCGTTGGGGGATCTTCTTTAAATCCCTTACTTTCTTGTATTTATTGATCGTCGTGATCACCATGTATAAAGGCTGTACCTTCTCCGCTGATGAAGATGCCACACCATCGAGTAGTGAGCGGCATTTAGGTGTCGTCAATATCGTGGGAACCATTGATTCCTCGCAACAGTCCGTGAACAGTGTCGATACCATCAAATCACTAAAACGTGCGTTTGAAGCCAAAGCCAGCCAAGCCGTGGTGTTGAATATCAACTCACCGGGCGGTTCTCCAGTGCAGTCAGATGATATTTGGCAAGAAATTCGCTATCTGAAAACCCAAAACCCAGACAAGAAAGTCTATGCCTTGATCGGTGATATGGGGGCTTCAGGGGCGTATTATATTGCTTCCGCTGCAGATGAGATCTGGGTGAATCCATCGAGTTTGGTGGGTTCAATCGGTGTGATCATGCCAAATTACGGCATTAACGGGTTGGCACAAAAGCTCGGTATTGAAGACCGTACCATGACTTCGGGCAGCAACAAAGATATCCTGAGCATGACCAAGCCAGTCAATCCTGAACAGCGCGCGCATATTCAATCCTTGCTCGACAATGTGCACAATCACTTTATTGATGCTGTGAAAGAAGGGCGTGGTAAAAAGCTCAAGAGTACCGATCCTGCGATCTTCTCGGGTCTATTTTGGACGGGTGAACAAGCGATTGCACTGGGGATTGCAGACAAGTCAGGTAACATCGAATCCTTGAAACGTCAGCTAGATGTGAGTAAAACAGTGAACTACACAGTCGAACGTAGTCCGTTTGATTCTTTCCTTGGTCGTGTAGGATCTGAAATGGGACACAGCTTAGGCACTGCCATGTTGCAGCAGGTTGAGTCGCAAAAAGATGTAAAACTACAATAAATCCAGATGGTAAATGTACATGCTGAAGAATGAAAAACCGATTATCCATTTTGCGCACGCCAACGGTGTGCCCTCAAAGGTCTATCAAAAGCTCTTTGATTTGTTGGCTGATGAGTATGAGATTATTTATGTGCCCTTGATTGGTCCGGATAAGCGTTATCCGATCAGCAATCATTGGCCACATTTGGTCGATCAGATCATCGACAGCATCGTACAACAAGCCCGTGGGCGTGCCGTGATTGGATTGGGGCACTCCTTGGGTTCAGTCCTGACCTTGATGGCGGCGTATAAACGTCCCGAGTTATTTACTCAGGTGATCATGCTTGATCCACCGCTGATTTTGGGCATGCATTCTTTTGCATTTCATATGGCCAAACTGCTGCATCCGAAAACCGTGGATAAAATCACCCCAGCAGGCTTGTCCAATCGTCGTCGCGATCATTGGGAATCACGTCAGCAAGCGGGAGAGTTATTGGGGACGCGCGGTTTTTATAAAGACTTCGATCCGGATTGCTTTCAAGCTTACTTGGATCATGCACTGGTTGAAGATCCAGCGCGTGGTGGTGTGACCCTGACCATTCCCAAGGCCGATGAGGTGGCGATCTTTAGAAGCAATCCATCTTGGTGGTGGTTGCCGATGTCCAAGCCAAAAGTGCCAGTCGATTTGGTGGTGGGTGATCAGAGTGCATTCTTGAAACAGAAGTTTCCACAGACAGCGAAACGTAAACTCGGGATTCCATTTACCATTACCCCAGGCGGCCACATGTTCCCACTCGAACATCCAGCGGCTGTGGTCGGGGTGATCAAACAGTTGATCAAACCCTTACCCTAAAACTCGTTTAGGACAGGCTGAGGTTTAAATGCCTAGATCCAAATGTAGTGGTCAACTAAAAGTGGACACAGTTTTATTAGACCACTACACTCGCTCGTTATGATCAGAATGAGTTGGGACAAACTGTCATTGAAACTTTTTGGGCAGGTACACCAAACTTTAATGCAGGGCCAGTCGCTTTCCCATCTGCTTTAGATGCTGAAATTATTCGACAAATAGAAAATAAGAATTTGAAACCTCATCAAAATAAGTGGGAGCGTTGGAATCTCTCCGCAATTGACCTCCCCCAAATGATGTCTGCTTTAGGTGGGACAGTCACCGTGAATGTATTTAATGCGTATATCACTTCTCAAGAAAATACCTTGGTCACTTCTGATGTCAGTTGTCCTCG
>JASLIY010000189.1 GCA_030152675.1 Acinetobacter sp. | reverse complement strand
AAGCAGTTTGGCGGTGGCGGCGGTGGTATGGGCCCATTATTTGGCGGAAACGACAAAAAATAAGCCTTGATCCATCAGCCCAGCAAAAAAATACCAGTCTCGTGACTGGTATTTTTTGTTTTAGGTTGTCGATTTAAGCATAAGTTTATGGGGGGCTTTAGGAGACATAAATAGAGAGGATCATCTATTGGTTTTGTTGTGTGAATAAGATAGTCGTATTAATTTTTAAAAATTTCCTAAAAAATAATGATGTGTTTTAAAAGTAGGTTTTATATTCCTAGTGGTGTTTGCTCTATAAATAATATATTGAATTATATGGATTTTATTTAATTTAAAATAATGCCTAAACTAAGGGCTAGGTGAAAAAGTTGTTATGTTTTTTATATAAAATATACTTATTTGTTAGTAAAAAAATAGAAGTTCCGGATTTTATAATTCTTTTCAATCTTTGGGAATGCTGTTTGTTCGGGGTATTAGCTTAGGAATTTAATAATGTCAAAATTTAAGTTGGGCATATTGGTATTTGTTGTTGCCGCTTTGCATACAAATAATGTAAATGCTGAATTAATTAGTCTCGGCGCTTCAATGGAAGCGAATAAAGAACTCTTAATTGGCCCGCCTGTATATATGAGAAATGGGGGCATTGAACTCATTTATTATCTTAGAGTAAATGGTGGTGGGTATAGTACATTTGTTGATCGAAAGACAAATATCGGCGCATCAGTTTACGATAAAAATAGAGTGACACAAAGGACCGTGAAATATGATTTTTTTTCTCGGGTAGTGAATGTGAACTGCAATAACATGATAGGGCGTGAAGTCGGAAGAGCATGGTATTTTAATGGAAAGCGAGTCGGTCGAAGTAGCGGGAATATGTATACACCAACCGAAAATATAAATCCTGGTACAGATATCCAAAGAGCAGCAATGTATCAATGTGAACATGCAATTCCATTGAAACAATATAGTAATTAAACCTCGATACCGTTTATATCGGCTAACCCTATAAAACGATGTGTATATCTGCTTATCCCAGTTCTTTAAAGTGATTCATTGATCGAAAGGAAAAATCCCGAACTGACCAATTCGGGATTTTTATTCATCAAGATGTTTTAGTTTACTTACATCCTTATTTTTTTGCGCTGGATTAAAGGCAGCTGTTTGAGCTGATTGCCTTAACCGCGCTGTGCCACATAATGCTGCAAGCCTTTGAGTAACAGGTCATTCTCGATCTGTGGTTGAAAGCGTTGTAGGAATTTGGCAAATAGTTCGGCATCGCCGCCAGTGAGGATCAGTTGTCGTGGTTGTTGTTCGAGGACTTTTTCAATGGTGCTGAGCAAGCCTAAAAAGATGCCATGATGCACGGCATCAATGGTGTTACGCCCCGGACTAAGTTCGTCAAAGGCCACATCCGGAATGCGGATGCCTTTGGTATTTTGAATCAGGGAGTCACGCTGCAAATACAAATTCGGCAAGATATAGCCGCCAAGGTGTTGTAAACCAGCGGTGAGGTCGATGGTCAACGCGGTGCCACAACTGACGATACACAAGTCTTGCTCCGCATTGGCCACGCCCAAGACCTGCAACCAACGATCGATCCCCAATTGCTCCGTTTGGTCATAACCACAGATCAGGCCAGCATATTCAGCATGTACTTTGGCAAAACGAACTGGAATCCCAAGCAAGTTGAGGATCTTTTTGATCCGCGCGTTGCTCTTGGTGTCTTGAACCGAGGAGATCCCGACATTGTCGATATTCAGGCTTTTAAAATGTTGAATCAAACCGAGTAGGAGATCCGCAGGAGACTGCAAATGCAGCTCTGCGACATGCTCCACGATGTGATTGTGTTCAGTGATCCAGTATTTGAGTCGGGTGTTACCGATATCGAGCCACAACTTTCTCATGATGATTCACCTAAATCGCGTGCAATAGTCGACTGTAAGCGCAGACGACCTTGATAATAGGCTTGCACTCCATTTTCATCGGCGATATTGACACTGCCATCATCACAGATGCCTTTAAAGACTCCATAAATCGTCTGGTGAATCTGTTCAAATTCGACTGCTTGATCCATAAATGCCGCATAGTGGTTAAAGCGTCCAGCCAAGTTATAACTGCCGTGATCAAACCAACGTCCCGCTTGTTGGATCGCCAAATACAGTTGGCTGATCAACTCAATTCGATCGACCGTGTCGAGTCCGAGTTGGCTGAGTGAGGTCGCGGGTTGATCGATCTGTTGTTCACTGAGTTGTGCTGCTGAAAATGGCATGAGATTGATGCCAACGCCAACAATGGCTTTTTGGCCTTGCAAGGGCTCAACCAAGATGCCGCCCCACTTTCCTTGCGCACTATATAAGTCATTTGGCCATTTGATTTGCAGCTCGCCGAGGGCTTTGAGTGCAGGTATCTGTAGGATATTTAAGGCAACTTCCAAAGCTAAACGGCCATCGAGGGCTGTTTTGGTTTCAACCAGTGTGCTTAAATAAATATTCCCGACTGGCGAAGCCCACGGTCTTTGCCGTTGACCTCGGCCTTGGGTTTGCGTTTCACTACACACCAATATCGAGTCCACACCGCGCTGTACAAGCTCTCTAACATCATCGTTGGTTGAGGTGGTGGACTGTTTGAGCAACAACACTTCTGGAAGCAGTTGGGGTTGGTGCTGTGTGGCTTGAGTCAAAAGTGCTTTGAGCTGACGTGTTTCTACATCCATGTTGAATCTGAATTGAGTGGAAAAATATTTATGGAGTTAATCACATATTTAGGGATTGGCGCAATCGCTGGTTTCGCGGCAGGACTGTTTGGTGTCGGGGGCGGACTGATCATCGTGCCGATTTTGTATGTGGTGTTTACCCAGCTCCATTATGATCCCGCCGTGATCATGCATTTGGCACTCGGCACCTCTTTGGCCACGATCATGGTCACCTCGATCAGCTCGGTGTCCGCACACCATAAAAAAGGTGGGGTGCTGTGGACTGTGGTCAAGAACTTAAGTCCGGGATTGATCATCGGGTCTTTTCTCGGTGCTTGGGTGGCAGGTCTGTTGGCCGGTGCTCAGCTGCAATTGATCATCGGTGCCTTTGCACTGTGGGTGGCATATGGCATGTTTAAAGGTGCCAAACGGCAAGTCGATGAATCCAAACAACTGCCCTCGACCCAGCTGCAATGGCTGGCTGGAACCGGGATCGGCATGGCCTCTGCGATCTTTGGCATTGGCGGTGGCAGTTTGACGGTGCCATTCTTGAGTAAAAATGGCGTGGTGATGCAAAAGGCCGTTGGTACGTCTGCTGCATGTGGTTTCCCGATTGCTTTGGCAGGCGCGCTAGGCTTTATGGTGTTTGGCGCCAAGACCACGGCGAATATTCCCAATGCCATTGGCTATGTGCATCTCTATGCTTTTTTCGGGATTAGCGTGATGAGCTTTATGACCGCGAAACTCGGTGCTCGAGTGGCACATGCGCTCTCGCCGGCAATGCTAAAACGTTGTTTTGCCGCACTGCTGTTGGCAATCGGCAGCTACTTCATCCTGCAAGCTTTGTTGACGGGCGCCATATAATCATGTCGCGACTGCATCTGGTGAATATCAGTGCAAGTCGCGTAAAAATAGCCGAAAACTAAAAAACCAATGCAGCTGAAATTGACTTTAAATCGGGTTTTATTGTCAGACAATGACATAGTCAAGTGAGGGCTTCATCAGTTAAAAAAGAAAAGTTGATGAAGACCATCCCGTTCATATCAATAATAAGTAAGTCAGGATATTTATGCACTTGGAACAACAAGAAAGTCTCTCTGAACAAATCGCCAAACATATCTGTGAGCAGATTATCACGGGTGAGTTGGTTGAGGGGGAGCGTATTCAAGAACTGCGCTTTGCCAAAGAGCTGGATGTCAGCCGTGGTTCTGTCCGTGAGGCACTGCTGCTGCTCGAGCGTACGCATTTGATTTATATTTATCCGCGTCGGGGTGCCATCGTGGCAGAAATGTCGGCACAACAGGTACGCGCATTGTTTGATACCAGTACCATGGTGTTGGGCTATTTTGTGCAACGGATGAGTGAGACTTGGCGCAGTCATGAGGCTGAAAGTTTGCAGCAGTTGTTTCATCATTTAAATGAATTTGTGAAGCAGGGGCAGACTGAAAAATTTTATGATGCGATCTTTCAGCATCTCGCAGGACAGCAGGCGATGGTGTCCAATCCCTATCTGATGAAATTCTATAAAGAATTACTGCCCTCGATTCGGCGAAGTTATTTTTTAACCTTAAATACCTCACGACGTGAGCTACAAGAGTCCTTGGATCTGTTTAAATTGGTGATTGATGCTATTTTGATCCGTAAATCACAACAAGCGACTTTATTTATGGAAGATTTTTGTCGACACTTGCGGAATCTTGTGTTGGAATCCCTGACCCGTATGAAACAGATTGAATTAGCCTGGGCGCGTAGATCGCGTCGGTAACTAGGACATTATGCGCTTAAGCAGTTTAAAACTTTCCGGCTTCAAATCTTTTGCCGACAGCACCACCTTATCTTTTCGATCCAATCGTACCGCCGTCGTGGGGCCCAATGGCTGTGGTAAATCCAATGTCATCGATGCCATTCGTTGGGTGATGGGCGAGTCGAGTGCGCGCCAACTTCGTGGTGGCAATATGCAGGATGTGATTTTCACCGGCACCACACAGCGTAAGCCGGTGGGCATGGCCAGTGTGGAGCTGCGTTTTGAGAACACCTATGGCAAGTTAGGTGGCAGCTACAATGCCTATAACGAGCTGGCTGTACGTCGCCAAGTGACCCGTGATGGTAAGTCTGAATACTTCTTAAATGGCACCAAATGCCGCCGTCGTGATATCACCGATATCTTTTTGGGCACCGGCTTGGGGCCGCGTTCGTATGCCATCATTGAACAGGGCATGATCAACCGTTTGGTGGATGCCAAACCTGAAGAGATGCGCGTCTTTATCGAAGAGGCCGCTGGGGTATCACGCTATCAAGCCCGTCGTCGTGAAACCCTGCAGCATCTGCAACATACCAGTCAAAATCTGGAGCGCTTAGAAGACATCGCCTCAGAATTAAAAGCGCAACTGAAAAACCTAAAGCGTCAGTCTGAAACTGCGGTGCAATACAAGACCTTGGAATCTGAAATTCGCGGACTTAAAGTCGATATCCTCTGTTTTCAATCTGAACAAAGCAGTCGACTGCAACAACAATACAGCTTGGAAATGACCACACTGGGCGAACGCTTTAAGTGTGTGCGCTCCGAGTTAACCACGCTAGAACATGATTTGGGCAGTAGCAGTGAGTTGTTTCAACGCCTGATCCAACAATCCACCCCACTGCAAAATGAATCGCAGCAGGCTGAAAAAAAGCTAGCAGAATTAAAACTCAACTTAGAACAGAAGCAGGATTTAATTCAGCAGAATAGCCAGCGTGTGACGGAGTTACAGCAGCAAAAAACCGAGCTGAATACCCAGATCAAGGGCGCGGATATTCAACTCGAGCATCTTTATCAGCAACAGCAACAACACCGCGAGCAGTTACAGCGCGATGAAGCTGCAGCCATGCAGCAGCAACAGCAGTTACAGCAGCTCAATACGCAGCAACAGCAGCAGTTTAAACAGTTTGAACAGATCAAAGCGCTGGTCGAGAAACAGCAGCAGCAACAACTGCATATGCAAAGTCAGTTGGCGCAGCTCATTAAAAATATTGAGCGTATCGAACAGCAAAAAGCCACCCTACAGCATCAGTTGTCACAGATTCAGCAACAGGCCGATCAAGGCGATCTCCCGCAGTTAGTGCAGGACGCTGCGCAGCTGCAACAGCAGGTTGAGCAGTTACAACAGCAGCAACTCGAACAGCAACAGCAGCTTGAACAGCAACAACAGCATGCTCAGGCTCAGCAGCAAAAACTGAGTCAATGTCAGTCTGAAATCAAAGTATTACAGGCCGAACATAAGACTTTGTTGCAACTGATGGCCAAAACCGATGGGGCACGCGCGTCCAGTCAAGTGGCGTTATTACAACGTCTTGAACTGAAGCCTGAAGGCAAGCCGCATGCGGCGCTGATCGAAAAATTCTTAGCCAAATGGCTGGATGCCGATGTGCTCGAAGCGGATCAAGACTTCGATGCAGCGGTGGCACGACAACTAAAATTGGGTGCTGATCTGCCCAAGTTGGTTCTGGGCGAGATGCAAAATCTCAGTGATTGGATCGCAGCGCCACAGCACTCGCTATGGCGTCAAGTGGTGATCGCCACAGATCTGCCCCAAGCCTTGGCGGCCCAAGCCGAATTGAAAGCGGGCGAGTCGATCCTGAGCTTAGATGGCTATCACCTGGGTCCAGATTGGAGTATCGCACTGCTCTATGATCAATCCAGTCAAGCTGCACAAGGAGCACTGAGCCATCGTGTTCGTTTGGATGAGATTGAACAACAGTTACAACAACTTGAAGCCGAACAGCAGGAGTTGGCTCAGTGCACCGCACAGTTTAAATTAGCGCAGCAGCAAGATCAGAGCGCACTCAAGCAGACCCAGCAGCTGTTACAGCAACAGCAGCAGCACGTGCAGCAGCTCGATGTACAGATCGTTAAACAGCAAAGTGCTACTCAGGCTTTTGCTGTGCAACAGCAGCATCTACGCAGTCAAGTGCAGCAATTGGATCAGCAGTGTGAAGAAGATGCCATGCAAAAAGATGATCTCGAGATCGATCTGCATGCGCTGTTGTTAAAATTTGAACAAAATCTTCCGCAGTATCAAAGCCTACAAGCTGAGCTTGAGCTGGTGAATGCGCAGTCTGAGCAACAGCAACGTCAGTTGAGCGAACAGCAACAGCAGCGGGATGAAACCCGCCGCTTGGCGATTGAGTCGCAGCAGCAGATTGAATTGCTAGAAAAAGATCTGTCATTTCTCAAACAGCGTTATCAAAGCAGTCTGCAACAGATGGAACAGACGCAAAAGCATGCAGATCCGGTACAGCTTGAGCTGCCAAGGCTGGAAACAGCGTATCAGCAACAGGCACAGATCACTGAGAAACTACAAAAGACTTGGAAGACTTGGCAGGTTGAGCTAAATCAGGTACAAGAAAAACAACAGCATCTGACCGAACAGCGTCATGTCTATCAGCAACAGGATGAAGCGCTACGCACACAGCTCGAGCAGCAGCGTTTGGCATGGCAGTCTGCACAGTCAGATTTACAGCATATTGAGGCACAGCTGAAAGAGTTGGGCGCTGAATCACGGCAAGGTGTTGCTATTGATTTGTCACTGCATCAGCAAAAACTAGACAAGTCACAGCAGCAATTTGCTAAACTCGGCGCAGTCAATTTGGCGGCTTCTGAAGAGTATGCTGAAGTATCACAGCGTTATGAAGAATTGAGCCATCAAATTGAGGATTTGCACACCACAGTGACCCAGCTCAAAGATGCCATGAAAAGTATCGATCAAGAAACGCGTAAGCTGTTTATGGATACTTTTGATCGGGTCAATGCTGAGCTGCAAATCTTATTCCCCAAAGTGTTTAATGGGGGAGAAGCACAGTTAAGTTTGGAAGGCGATTGGCAGTCTGGGGTCAAACTCATGGCGCGTCCACCGGGCAAGCGTAACAGTTCACTGGCGCTCTTGTCTGGTGGTGAAAAAGCACTCACGGCATTGGCCTTGGTGTTTGCGATTTTTAGGCTTAATCCGGCACCATTTTGTGTCTTGGATGAGGTCGATGCGCCCTTGGATGACGCCAATGTCGGAAGGTTTTGTAATTTGGTAACAGAATTATCCGAGCAGGTACAATTCATTTACATTACACATAATAAAGTTGCAATGACGATGGCAACTGATTTATTGGGTGTCACCATGCCAGACCCAGGTGCTTCAAAACTCGTCAGTGTGAATTTGGAAGAAGCAAAAGAATATGGTCTAGTTGCG
>JASLIY010000144.1 GCA_030152675.1 Acinetobacter sp. | reverse complement strand
ATCACAGGGTAGAATATGGGGCATTACCTGGGAGGAAATTATGGCTCTTATTTCATTGCGCCAGCTCTTGGATCACGCCGGCGAATATAGCTATGGCGTGCCAGCATTTAACGTCAACAATCTAGAACAAATGCGCGCAATCATGTTAGCCGCAGATGAAACCAATTCACCTGTTATTGTGCAAGCATCCGCGGGCGCGCGTAAATATGCAGGCGCACCATTTTTACGCCATTTGATTTTGGCTGCAATCGAAGAATGGCCACACATTCCAGTCGTGATGCATCAGGATCACGGCACCAGTCCGGATATCTGTCAACGTTCAATCCAACTGGGTTTTAGTTCGGTGATGATGGATGGTTCATTGGCTGCAGATGGTAAAACACCAACGTCGTATGAATATAACGTTGATGTGACCCGTCGTACGGTTGCGATGGCGCATGCTTGTGGTGTTTCAGTTGAAGGCGAAATCGGTTGTTTGGGCAGCCTTGAAACTGGTATGGCAGGCGAAGAAGATGGCGTAGGCGCTGAAGGCGTTTTGGATCATTCACAACTCTTAACCTCAGTTGAAGAAGCACGTCAGTTTGTTTCAGATACCAATGTTGATGCTTTGGCGATTGCGGTCGGTACATCACATGGCGCGTACAAGTTCACTCGTCCACCGACAGGTGATATTTTGGCGATTGACCGTATCAAAGAAATTCATGCAGCATTACCGAATACCCATTTGGTGATGCACGGTTCAAGCTCTGTACCACAAGAATGGTTGGCTGTGATCAATGAATTCGGTGGCGATATCAAAGAAACCTATGGTGTCCCAGTTGAACAGTTGGTTGAAGCGATCAAGCACGGTGTACGTAAAATCAATATCGATACCGATCTTCGCTTAGCATCTACTGGTTCTATTCGTCGTTTCTTGGCAGAAAAGCCGAGCGAATTTGATCCACGTAAATATTTTGCAGCATCTGTTGAAGCGATGAAGCAAATCTGTGTGGATCGTTATAATGCCTTTGGTACTGCCGGCAATGCGGATAAAATCCGTCCGATTTCACTTGAACATATGGTTGATCACTACAAATAATTTTGTAGTTCAATCAACTGTTGTTTAAGCAAAAAGCCCACAGCCTTGTGGGCTTTTTGCTTATTGTGCTATCACGGCAACATACATCACAAAATGGATCATCGCTGGTATGTATTTGATTTTGGCGGCTGCGCTGTGCAGTGTCTGTGTTTCGATACTCTTTAAACGCTGTAAACAGCGTGGGATCGACAGCATGCAAATGCTGATGTGGAATTATGTCATTGCCAGTATTTTGTGCTGGCTATGGTTTCAGCCCGATTTTTCGCATCTCTCTGTCACCACGACGCCGTGGTGGATCATTCTGCTCTTGGCTTTTTTATTGCCCAGTATTTTTTTGATTTTGGGGCAGTCATTACATCGTGCCGGGATTATCAAGACGGAGCTTGCACAGCGTTTGTCGGTGGTGTTGTCGGTATTGGCGGCATATCTAGTATTTCAAGAACAGTTTAACGCATTGAAAGTCATCGGGCTTTGCTTAGGTGTTGCCTCTGTGCTGAGTTTGGTGCGCTTGCCCAAGCCTCGAGTTGTGGTGCCTGATCAGGTTGAAAATCGGGGGAATGAGATGCCGATCGTCTCTCGTTCAAGATTGAATTCGGCTGCATTGTGTTTGTTATTGGTCTGGGTGGGCTATGCCTTGGTGGATATCTTGCTCAAATATACCAGTAGTTTGGGCTTACAGTTTGCACTGACTTTGAATTTGACTTTTATCTTGGCCTTTATTGGCTGTGTCATTGTGCTGTTGGTCAAGAGAACAGCATGGCACTTGGATGCTGTAGGTGCTGGATTATTACTGGGATTGATCAATTTCGCCAATATTGCCCTCTATGTTCAAGCACACCAACTCCTCAAGGATTCGCCTGCGGTGGTTTTTGCAGGGATGAATATTCTGGTGGTGATTTTAGGGGCGATGGCAGGTGGTGTGATCTTCAAAGAACGATTCAGTCGTAGCCTTATTATTGCCATCGTTTTAGGGATTGCTGGAGTCTTGTGTTTGGCACTCAGTTTATCGTAATGACGCTTGTGACCTTGTGGCAGTATTTTTGAGTTTTTGAGTTTTTGAGTTTAAGACGTTTGAATCTAATTCAACAGCAAAATACCGCTCTAAAATCCCCGATTAACTCTTGGGGAACACGCGTCGTTTGGCCGTTGCTGCGCATATACAATTCACCTTTATAAAACAGTGGCTGAGCGGCTTTATTACACTCAAAGACCAAAATCGTTTTTCCCTCAATTTTTATATCTTCAAGTACAGTATAGAGATTGGAGACCTTATTGCTTTCAGTGGCAAGTTTATTGATTAAAGCGCGCTTCATTAAATCGAGTGAGTTTTGGAAATGCTCATCTAATTCATGTTCAATTCCGACAATGCGTTGATCATCTGATACCCCGATAAATACATAACCTTTACGTGTATTCATAAACCCAAAACAAGCTTTAATCCATTTGTCTGACTTTTTGTTGCCGAGTAAATCGGTGGTGCGCTGTTTAAACTCAACACGATTATTTTCACTTGCATGAATCAGTTTGATATATTTCTCTGCCAGACTTTGTTGTCGATAATTTGACAGGGTGTTTTGAATTTTTGCCAGTGAGGTATAGGCCGCGGCATTTTCCAAATTTTGAATATCCTGCCACTGGTATAAGATTTTCACTTTGGCATCGTTGGAAATATGATGATCACTGAGAAAGTCTAAGCTGCGATCTAAGAGTTCATAGATTTGTGGATAAATTGCATGGCTTGAGCGTGGTAATGCAATTTTTTGATAAATATCTCGGATCAGTTCTAGTTTATTTTGGACTTCAATCGGCGTCTGATAGAAACTTAAATATTTAAACTCATTTAAAATTATATTGTAGGGCTGATGAAAAGAAGCAGGGAAAAGCTCTTTGGCAGGTGTTTTGATATATTTCTCAACCCGTAAATAATAAAACCTGAGCGTCGGATAGTCCTGAAAGTCTGTAAGCTGAAGATCAAAACGTTGAATTAAATCGATAGTGGCATAAGCCTGAAAGAACAGTAGGGCTTGGATCTCTTTAAATTGATAGGGATGGCGCTGCCAGTGCGTTTCAAGATGGTCATTAAACGCCTTAAATTTGCTCGTGATATATGTACTTAGCTCCATATCCTCAACACCTGGTGTATTGTTGCAGCGATCATCCTCATCGGGCAGATTCAATATGGCATATAACCAAGAAAAATATATGACAAATCGTATTTTGGGTGTATTTCACGATGATCGCATGCTGGCGCGGCATGTAAATATTTAAAGCAATAAAGCAATAGGCAATAAAAAAGAGGGCAGACCTGCCCTCTTCATGGATGTGACTGCTCTATGCCACGGCCTCTGATGGTTGACTCTATACTGATTTAAGCTTCAATTTGAGTGAAGATCTGCTCGGCAGGTAAACGAGACTTCGGCAGTTGTGCGTTGAAGTCGGATTCAGCACGATAGCCCAATGCCACAATCACACTTGGTTTTAACCCTTGCGCTGCCAAATTGAGTTCATCACTGAGGATCTTGGCATCGAAGCCACCGATCGGCGTTGCATCAATTTTGAGCAAGGCTGCAGCGGTTAATAACTGCCCGAGTGCAATAAAGGTTTGATTTTCTGTCCAGCGCGAGATATCGCCTTGTTCATGACGATAGTATTCAACATAGCTTTCGCGACTGGCCTGTTGATTGAGTTGGCTTTGTTGATCCTTAAAACGACCATCTTGGCTTTCTTGATTCAAAATGGCATTTAAATGCGTGTGATCAATATCGGTTTTGGTACAGAAGACAATGCTATGTGATGCATGAAGAACTTTGGGGGCGTTATAGGCGTATTTGCCCACCAGTGCCTGAGCGACACGTTGTTTGGCATGCGAATCCTCAGCGAGCATAAAATGCCATGCTTGGATATTGATCGAGGATGGCGTCAGGCGTAGCAATTCGAGCAACTGCTCAAACTGTGCTTGCGGAATCTTTTGATCCGGATCATAAGCCTTGGTGGTATAACGCTGTTGCAAGATTTTAAGTATATCCATCTTGTATAAATCCATAATCCCAGTACATATTCAAATCGAATACAGCATTATAGCCTTGAGACAGGAGCATTGAGTGTGCCGCGTTTGAATATTATGTTTGAGGGAGATCGTTTGCGCGCTCTATTCAAAGTTCCACTGGACGCAGTGCCATTGACCCTGATCATTCATTTCTAAAATTTGCGCTTCAGCCGTTTTTTCACGCCAATCTCCCAGTACGATTCGATATTGGCTGTGATCATGTCCTTGAGCTTGATGCTGATGGACAGCAGGGCGATGGGTGTGGCCATGGATCAGCAAATCAACGTCTTCGAGTGCTTGTTCAACTGCATGCGGATGCACATCCATGATTGTTGTGATTTTATTCGATGTGGATTGGCGGCTTTTTTTTCGAAAGCCTTGTGCCAGCTTCATCCGAAAAGTCTGATGACTATTCAGGAGCAACTTTAAGACAATGGGATTGCGAATAATTTTTTTAAAACGTTGATAAGCGACATCGTCAGTGCATAAGGCATCGCCATGCTCGAGGCGAATACGCAGTTGCGCAATATTTAAGTGATAAATTTCGGGAAGTCGAGTGGCATTGAACTGTTTTAAGAATTTTTCACCCAAGGCAAAATCACGATTGCCTGCTTGAAAAAAGATGTGATTACTGCGCTGATTAAACTGCTGTAGTGCCAAAATAATAGGGGCAAGAAAGGGGGCTTGATAATCATCCCCAACCCAAGCATCAAACCAATCGCCTAAGATATATAATTGCGTGTTTTGATGTGCATAATGCTCGAGTAAATCTAAAAACCCTCGAATTAATCGAGGGTGATTAGGTGACAAATGTAAATCAGAGATAAACAAATAGGTCACGGTGCTTCCTAGGGGGGATAAAATTATTCAGAAATAATTTTAGCAGATTCGATCACGATATTCTCAACAGGAACATCAGCGTGATAACCACGGTTTTCTGTACGAACAGATTTGATTGCGTCTACAACGTCTAAACCTTCAACAACTTTACCAAAAACAGCATAACCCCAACCTTGAGCAGTTTTACCTGTGTGGTTTAAGAAAGAGTTGTTTTTAACGTTGATAAAAAATTGAGCTGATGCAGAATGCGGCGCTTGAGTACGAGCCATTGCAATCGTACCCACTTCATTGCTTAGACCATTATCAGCTTCGTTTTCAATTGAATCACGAGTTGCTTTTTCTTTGAAGTTTTCATCCATACCACCACCTTGGATCATGAAGCCTTCAATCACGCGGTGAAAAATAACGCCATCATAAAAACCATCACGAACA
>JASLIY010000073.1 GCA_030152675.1 Acinetobacter sp. | reverse complement strand
TTATCGATGTCAATCAATGAGGAAAGACTTACTCATCTTAAACAGCTTGAAGCTGAGAGTATCCATATTATCCGTGAAGTTGCAGCAGAGTTTGAAAATCCAGTCATGTTGTATTCGATTGGCAAAGATTCGGCGGTGATGTTGCATCTCGCATTAAAGGCGTTTTATCCAGCCAAATTGCCATTCCCATTGTTGCATGTCGATACGGGGTGGAAGTTCAAAGAGATGATCGAGTTTAGAGATCAAATGGCGAAAACCCATGGTTTTGATTTGATCGTGCATCAGAACCAAGAAGGTCGTGATGCTGGCATCAATCCTTTTGATCACGGCAGTTCAAAATACACCGACATTATGAAAACCCAAGGCTTAAAACAGGCCTTAAATCAACATGGTTTTGATGCTGCCTTTGGCGGTGCCCGTCGCGATGAAGAGAAATCACGCGCCAAAGAGCGGGTGTATTCATTCCGTGATGCACAACATCGTTGGGATCCTAAAAATCAACGTCCTGAGTTATGGAACTTGTATAACGGTAAAGTGAACCGTGGTGAGAGTATTCGAGTTTTTCCATTATCGAATTGGACTGAACTGGACATCTGGCAGTACATCTACTTAGAAAGTATTCCTTTGGTACCGTTGTACTTTGCTGCACCGCGCCCTGTGGTTGAGCGTAGTGGCACCTTAATTATGGCCGATGACGAACGCATGCGCTTCCATCCGGGTGAAACCGCACAACTCAAGTCGGTACGTTTTCGCACCCTCGGCTGCTATCCATTGACTGGTGCGGTGGAGTCTGAAGCGGCGACCCTGCCTGAAATTATTCAAGAAATGCTATTGGCCACCAGTTCTGAACGTCAAGGTCGCATGATTGACCATGACGAAGCGGGATCGATGGAAAAGAAAAAGCAAGAAGGCTATTTCTAAGCACCTAGCAGCTAAGGTCGAAGTATTTAGAGTTTGAAAATTTTCAGTATTTGCGGAGTTTGAGCCATGTCTCATCAGTCGGACTTAATTGGTCAGGATATATTGGCCTACCTAAAACAACATGAACAAAAAGATTTATTGCGCTTTCTGACCTGTGGCAATGTCGATGATGGCAAAAGTACCCTGATCGGGCGTTTGCTGTATGACTCAAAGTTGATTTATGAAGATCAATTACAAGCCGTCACCCGTGACAGTAAAAAAGTCGGCACCACCGGAGATGCACCTGACTTGGCCTTGCTGGTCGATGGTTTGCAAGCTGAGCGCGAACAAGGCATTACCATTGATGTGGCCTATCGTTATTTCTCTACCGAAAAACGTAAATTTATCATCGCTGATACCCCAGGGCATGAGCAATACACCCGTAATATGGCCACGGGGGCATCTACCGCAGATTTGGCGATTATTTTGATCGATGCACGTTATGGTGTGCAGACCCAAACCCGCCGACACACCTTTATCGCCAGCCTACTGGGGATTGAGAATATCGTGGTGGCGATCAATAAAATGGATTTGGTCGAGTTCTCTCAGCAACGTTTTCAAGAAATTGAGCAGCAATATCAGGACTTTGTCAGCCAATTGGGTCAGCGCCGTCCTGCCAATATTTTATTTGTGCCGATTTCAGCCTTAAATGGCGACAACGTGGTGAATGCCTCAGCCAGCACGCCGTGGTATCAAGGCCAGACCTTGATGCAGATCTTAGAGTCTGTGGAAATTCGTCGTGATTTAAGCAGCAAGGCTTTTCGTTTCCCAGTGCAATATGTCAATCGTCCGCATTTGGATTTCCGTGGTTTTGCCGGCACCATCGCTTTGGGGCAAGTTCATGTGGGCGATGAAGTCGTGGCATTGCCTTCCGGCAAACGCTCGAGCATCAAAGAGATCGTCACTTATGATGGCAATTTAACCCACGCGATTGCAGGACAGGCGGTGACCCTGACCTTAAACGATGAGATTGATATTTCACGTGGCAATATGTTGGTTAAAGCGGATCAGCAACCGCAGTTATCACGTCGAATTCGCGCCACTGTGGTGTGGATGAATGATCATAGTTTGGTGAAAGGCAAGCTGTATAACATCAAGATAGGCACGCAAACGGTTCCGGCCAGCGTCACTGAGATTCATCATCGAGTGAATGTGAATACGCTGGAGCAAACTCAAGTTGAAGAGCTGGAGCTGAATGCGATTGCAGAGGTGACGATCGAATTTGATGCGGCGGTGGTGTTTGATCGATATCAAGACAGTCGCTACACCGGATCATTTATCTTTATCGATCGCCTGAGTAACGTGACCGTTGCTGCGGGGATGGTTGAGGCTGCCGAAGAATGGCAAGCACAACATCAAGTGGTGACTGCAGAGGCACGTGCTGCACGCTTGGGACAAAAGCCCGCTGTGGTTCAAGTTTCTGCATCGGTACTTGAGCATGCCCACGATCTCGAAAGTCTGTTGTTACAACACGGCATTGTTGCGATTGCTAAAGCTCAACTGAGTGCGACTGAGGCGGCCTTGTTACGTGAGACGGGTATCTTGGTGCTCACTCAGAATATACAAACGGCAGATCTGTCATTTGACACGGATTCGCTTGAAGAATTGCTCGAACAACTGCTGACCTCGGTACGTTTATAAGCTCAGTATGTCGTGTATGGATCTTTGAGATCCACAAATCAGCACACCCACCGTGATGAACTGAATCCAAAAGCTTGGGACAGTTGAGTCTGGTGGGTTTTTTAATAGGTGACAGTTCAACAGAATCTAACCCTAGGTGAATCGGTTGGACAAAGTATAAGCAACTGATTGGTGTTGGTATTTTAAATAAAACTTGTCCGCGTAAAATCAAGCATTTTGCGGGGGACATATGCGATATTTAGGGTCGGTGCTGGGGATATTACTTTGTCTAAGTGCGACTGCAACTGCGAAACAAGGCGGTGAAACTGATGCTGCAATTAAACAGAGAATGATTAAGAGTTCCATTGCACACTATTCTGGCAATTGTCCTTGTCCATATAACACTGCTTCGAATGGAAGTCGCTGTGGCAAAAGAAGTGCTTATCATCGTGCTGGTGGCTATACACCCCTTTGTTATGCTGAAGATATCACCCCGAAAATGTTGCAAGACTATAAAAACCGCCGCTAATCC
>JASLIY010000057.1 GCA_030152675.1 Acinetobacter sp. | reverse complement strand
TGGCCCTTCGAAATGTTCAAGCAGAATTTCGAATGCAGCAGGAGGAATATATAAATCCTCCGGGACAGTCTCTTGCCACTCATCTAAAACGCGGATGTGCGGCATGTTGTCCATCGTGTTATGGATTGCTTGCGTCATATTGGGGTGGGTTGCCACTCGAAGTTTCAAAAAGCACTTTAAAAGCGCGTTTCATGCGAGTTCGAGCTATTACTTATATCAGCGAAAGTAGTATCTGCGAATACCGAGCAGAGAGAGGAGCATCGAAAAGCATATGAAAAGTGGCTTTATTCTAAAGTAAAATCACTATTGAAGAAATTGTTAAAGCCAGAAAAATGTAAAAAACTTGAAAATAAAGCTCAAATATTTAATTTAACGAACTCAAGGCTTCAATTTTAGTGCTGTTTTAAATGCGCTATGATTTAAAGCAGCATGATAAAACAAGGTGATTGCCTCTTAGAGCGCAGTCAAAAACAATGATGATATAGATAAAAAGGCTTCCAAATGCAAGACTTACGCAATTTTCAGAAAACACAACGCAATGCATTTCAGCAACTCATTGGCGGTGATGTTGTGCCCGTCGCCACCGCAGATGCCGTCGTGGCTGAGTTACAGGGGCGGCAGGTCAAACTTCGCCCTTTAAATACGGTAGATCTCACACAATCTGAGATCGATCAACTTTGGCAGGCGCTGCAATCGGAACCAGATGCAGGTTGCTGGACTTATCTGCCTTATGCAGGCTTTGATGATCGTGCCGCTTTGGCGGAGCATCTAAAGGCGAATTTTCATTTCGAGGGCGCGCAGCATTATTTGATTGAAGTTGAGCAGCGACTGGTGGGGTGGATTGCGCTACTCAATCCTCGTGCTAAACATCGTGTGATCGAAATCGGTAATGTTTACTTTTCGCCACAGATGAAGCAGTCGACCGCAGCCACAGAAACCCTGTACCTGCTGTTAAAGCATTGCTTTGCGCGAGGGGATCGCCGTGTGGAATGGAAATGTGATGAACTCAATCAGCCCTCTTATCGGGCTGCACTACGCTATGGTTTTGAGTATGAAGGTACTTTTCGCCAAGACCGCATCATTAAAGGCCGTAACCGCAATACCGCTTGGTTTTCAATCTTAGATGAGGAGTGGATCAGCTTGCAGCAGGCTTATCAGGCGTGGTTGGCAGTTGATAATTTTGATCAACAGGGGCAACAAAAAGTCCGCTTAAATGACTTTGTGCAGCTTTATAAAATGGCATAAGCATCGAGCTCTCAATCTAAGTCGGTGCTTGAGTGAGCTGGACTTGCTAGGGTAAAGACGCTTGAATGAGGATTTGAATTGGGCAAATTGGGTTTGGAGAAGTCATACCTGAGTCATTCAAGTGTGATTTAAATATAATCAAGCGAATAAATCATAACACTTTGTCTTGATTGATGAAATTGGTTTATTTAAAAAAATAATCCGTTATGCTATTGCTGCAATGGTTTTTGTATTTAGTTGATTTTAAAAAATAAAATTAAACATAAGTACCTTAATAAACAGGCCTTAAATTGGGCGATACAACTTTGTAATTAACACGTTATGAGTGTTGGAGTGAATATGAATACTACATGGACCAATGGTTATCAGACAGAAGTAAACTATACCTATGGTTATTATCGCGATCTTAGTCCGAATTATCAGAAATTTTGTTTATTGCTAAACGGCGTAGATTGTTCGTTAAGCAGTGATAATCATACCCATTGTGAACTGGGCTTTGGTCAAGGGGTCAGTATCAATATTCATGCGGCCGCTTCGGAAAGTACTTTTTGGGGCACTGATTTCAACCCCGCGCATGCGGCACATGCCAGCCAACTGGCAGCGCATGCCAACATCCAGCATCACTTTTTTGATGATAGTTTTGAAGAATTACTAAATAGAAAAGATTTGCCACAGTTTGATTCGATCAGCCTGCATGGGATCTGGAGCTGGATCAGCTATGAAAATCAACTGATTATCCTGAAGTTTATTCGCAGTCAGCTCAAGCCGAATGGAATTGTCTATGTCAGTTATAACTGTGAAACAGGTTGGGCGGCGAATATGCCGATCCGTGAGTTGTTTTATAGCTGTTTTAAATTTAATAGCAGCAGTCATAACCCACAGCAGAAAGTCAGTGATGCACTACAGTTTAGTGAACAACTGATGCAGCACAATCCATTGTTTGCACAGCAAAATCCGCAAGCTCTGGCCAAAATTCAAGAGCTAAAAGATAAAAATCCGAATTATTTGATCCATGAATATCTCAACCAAGATTGGCAGTGTTTTTCATTTCAGCAGATCGTGCGGCTATTTGAAAACATGAAACTGAGCTATGCCGGCAGTACCAATCTGATGTCACATTTGGATAATGTCAATTATACCGATGAGCAACAACAGTTCCTCAATCAAATCGATCATCCGATCTTTAAAGAGCAGTGCCGTGATTACTTTAGTGCCACGCAATTCCGCCGTGATTTGTTTATCCGAGGCAGTAATCGATTGACCACGTTACAGATGCAAGAACGCTTACGTGCAACCCCATTTGTCCTGCTCAATGCCGCGAAAAACTTACCGGATAGCATCCTCGGCATATTGGGAAGCTTTAGTTTGATTCAAGATATCTATCAGCCGTTGGGTGAGGCTTTTGCGGCTGCGCAGTATCGCCCACTCACGATTGCGCAACTTGAGTCCAAGCTGGTGAAATTGAATTATGAAAAAATTCTGAATGCCTTGGTGGTGTTATGCCATCTCGGGTTTGCCCAGCCGTGTGAGAGTATTGCACCAGCCGCGCAGCGTTTAACGCAATGTCATGCACTGAATCAGCATTTGGTGAGTCAATCGCGCTTTCATGCTAACTATGCTGTGTTGGTCAGTCCTTTAACTGGGATAGGCATCTATGTGGATCAGTTTGAGCAATTATTTTATTTGGCTTACTTTTTTGAGGGCATCCAAGCGAAAAAAGATATTGCCGCGTTTATGCAGCACACGCTGGATCAGTTGGGTTGGCACTTGCTCGATGCGGACAAGCAGCCGATAAAAGACCGCAAAGCCAGCCTAAAAGTGATGGCCGAGAAGGTGACGCTGTATATGGACAGTGAAAAAGTACAGATCGCACAGCAGTTGCGCTTGTTTGCCTAAAGACGGCATTGTGATCGGCGGATTGAGTGCTTGACTCAATCCGCATTTTTAT
>JASLIY010000033.1 GCA_030152675.1 Acinetobacter sp. | reverse complement strand
AGTTCAGCAGTTGGCAAGTGAGCTTGCCGCACGTCCAAACCAAGTAGAAGCTGCCATCAAATTGATTGATGAAGGTGCCAGTGTTCCATTTATCGCACGTTACCGTAAAGAAGTAACCCAAGGTTTAGACGACACGCAGTTACGCCAACTTGATACGCGTTTAACGTATTTACGTGATTTATTTGAGCGCCGTGAGAAAGTGATCGAATCACTCAAAGAGCAAAATAAATTATCTGATGATTTATTGACGCGCGTGAATGCTGCTGCAACCAAAAATGCTTTAGAAGAAATTTATGCGCCGTACCGTCCAAAACGTACCAGCAAATCATTTAAAGCCAAAGAAGCGGGTCTAGGCCCGATTGCTGAACAAATTCTGAACCAAGAGATCGAGCCACAAGCGGCATTGGCAGACTTTAGTCATGTAGACTATCCAGATGTTGAGAGCCAGTTGGATGCGATCCAACATATTCTCATCGATGACTGGGCACAAAATATTGGACTAACCACTGAACTCAAAGCCAACTTTGCAAAAACTGCAGTGTTAAAAAGCTTAGTCGCCAGTGATGAGAAAAAAGAAGTCGGTAAAAAATTCCGCGACTATTTTGATTTTTCTGAAAACCTCAACAAAGTTCCATCACATCGATTGTTGGCCATGCTTCGTGGTCGTCAAGAAAATGTCCTTGGGCTTAAAGTAGATGGTGAAGATGCACCTGCATTGGCGCGTATCGAAACTGAATTCAATCTTGATCAGGTTCAACCTCAAGCACGTCAAGACTACTTAAAACAAAGTGCAAAATTGTTCTGGGCTGCGAAAGTTCGTCCAAGCATTGAACATTCTTTGTTGACTGAAAAACGCTTAACTGCTGAAGCAGAAGCCATGCAAGTCTTTGCTGAAAACCTACGTCATTTGTTGCTGTCTGCACCTGCAGGCGCACGTTGCACCTTAGGTGTCGATCCCGGCATCCGTACTGGAGTTAAATTGGCTGTGGTCAATGCATCAGGTGATGTGGTTGCGCATAGCACAGTTTATCCATTTGCACCGAAAGATGACAAAGCGGGTGCGATTGCTGAATTGGCGCGTCTATGCAAAGAGTTCAATGTTGATTTGATCGCGATCGGAAATGGTACTGCAAGCCGCGAAACAGAAGCCTTGGTGGCTGAAATGATGACCGCCAATAGCGACTTAAAACTCACGCGTGTGACCGTCAGCGAAGCGGGTGCTTCGGTGTATTCAGCATCTGAGTTGGCTTCAGCAGAACTTCCTGAGCTGGATGTAGCGATCCGTGGTGCAGTTTCGATTGCACGTCGTTTGCAAGATCCGTTGGCTGAATTGGTGAAAATCGATCCTAAGTCGATCGGTGTAGGTCAATACCAACACGACGTCAACCAAACTGGCTTGGCCAAGACGTTGGATGCTGTTGTCGAAGACTGTGTGAACGCGGTCGGTGTCGATGTGAATACCGCGTCTTCTGCGATCTTGGGTTATATCGCGGGTCTTAACAAAGCAATCGCACAACAAATTGTTGAATACCGTAAAGAAAACGGCCGTTTTGACAATCGTCAAGCCTTGAAAAATGTTCCTCGTCTGGGTGAGCGTACCTTTGAACAAGCAGCAGGCTTCTTGCGTGTACTTGAAGGGGGAGAGCCTTTAGATGCATCTGCAGTTCACCCTGAAAGCTATGCGTTGGTTGAAAAAATCGTAACTGCCAAAGGCACAACGGTGAAAGACCTGATTGGGAATAGCGAAATCATCCGTCAGGTGAAGGCTGATGAATTTGTAGATGACAACTTTGGTTTGCCCACGGTTCAAGACGTCTTGAACGAATTGGAAAAACCAGGCCGTGATCCACGTCCTGAGTTCCGCACCGCTAAATTCCGTGAAGATATTACTGAAGTTTCACAATTGACTGAAGGCTTACAGCTTGAAGGTGTGATCACCAACGTGACCAACTTCGGTGCCTTTGTTGATATCGGTGTGCATCAAGATGGTTTGATTCACATTTCTGAATTGGCGAACGAATTTGTTTCTGATCCACACAAAGTGGTGAAACCAGGTCAAATTGTACAAGTTCGTGTGATTCAAGTCGATGCTGAACGTCATCGTGTCAACTTATCCATGCGTCCTGAAGGTGCGGCTGCAGCAAAACCTGCACGTCAACCTCGCCGTGACAACCGTGATCATACTGGCGAAGCGCGTCCTGATCCACGTAAGCCACAAGGTAAACGTCCAGCGCAAGGTGCTCGTGCACAAGCACAAGGTGACCGTCCACAGCGTCATCACAAGCCACAAGCTGCAAAAGCACAAGAAACCAAAATCGGTGGTTTTGGTGAGTTGTTATTACAAGCGGGGATCAAAGGCTCTAAATAAGCCCTTAAGCTGCTGAATTAGAAAACCTCCCAATTGGGAGGTTTTTTAATGAACTCAATAAAATCGTGCTGAGCTCTAGATCGTGAGATCGTGCTGAGCAATAGCAATGCCTTGAGGAACTTATTACCAGTGTTCGCCCGGGAATAAGCGCGCATAGGCACGTTGTACCAGATTTAACTTCTGTGGTTCGCCGACGGAAGCGGTTGAACTTGGGAACAGGTTATATCCGATTGACATCAGTTTGTTGTTGATGCCCGGTGCGATCGAGTAGGTGATCGACGCTAAGCGGCCGAGATTGGTCGCAACTTTCTTTGGACGCTTCACAATGGCATAGGCGATGAGATCGGCTGCTTGCTCTGGCGACAGCGTTGGCACGTACTTGTAAATCTTGGTCGGTGCAATCATCGGTGTGCGCACCAATGGCATATACACTGACGTAATCGCAATTTTGTGTGAATGTACTTCAGCAGACAGGCAGCGACTAAAAGCATCGAGTGCTGCTTTGGAGGCGACATAAGCCGAGAAGCGAGTGGCATTGGCCAAGACCCCGATCGAACTGATGTTAATGATATGACCATCACGACGTTTCATCATATGCGGTAAGACATTGAGTACCATACGCACTGCGCCAAAGTAGTTGAGCTGCATGGTACGTTCAAAGTCATGGAAACGATCGACAGATTCATGTACAGCACGGCGAATTGAGCGGCCGGCATTGTTGATTAGAAAATCGATATGATCGACAGAATCCAAAATCTTTTTAGACACCTCATCAATGGCATTCATATCATTAAGGTCACATGGAAAAATAGATGCCTGGCCACCTTGGGCTTGGATATCCGCTTGAACTTGTTCTAACGTTTCTTGGGTTCTCGCGACCAATAAAACATGTGCGCCTTCAGCAGCTAATTTTTTTGCGACAGTTAAGCCAATTCCACTTGATGCACCGGTAATCAGCGCGACTTTGTCTTGAACCTTTGCTTGGAAAAGTTGCTCTAGTTTTTGATTCATATAAAATCCCTGATGAATGAAACTAAATTATTGATCTATAATAGTTATTCGAAGTATATATCTTTAATAGAAAAGACAGTTAAACTTGCCTATAAAATAATAGCGAATATTAGGGAAAATGCTAGGACTAAGCTTCTGAATTTAAAAATATTTTTTAGAGCAATTGCTCTATTTGTAATTTAAGTTTTGTATTTTTTTATTAGGATTCTCATATCCTTGACCCTCTCTTTTTTAAGGAGAGGGCAGGATGAGGATGATCAGACGGCTGCTAATGCTTGTTCTAGATCTGCTAATAGATCATCGATATGCTCGATCCCGATGGAGAGGCGTACCATGTCGATGCTGACACCAGCGGCCTTAAGCTCATCTTCATTGAGCTGACGATGCGTGGTGGTGGCAGGGTGGCAGGCCAAACTCTTGGCATCCCCGATATTGACCAGACGAGTGAACAATTGCAACGCATCAATAAAGCGTGTGCCGCCCTCACGTCCATCTTCAACACCAAAAGACAGGATCGCAGAAGGTTTGCCTTTGACGTATTTCTGCGCTAAGGCATGCTGTGGATGATCTTTCAGGCCAGCGTAGTTCACCCATTTTACTTTTGGATGTGCTTTGAGATATTCAGCAACTTTCTGCGCATTTTCAGTATGACGTTCCATGCGAATATTCAAGGTTTCAAGACCCTGAAGAATCAGGAATACGCTGAGTGGACTGATCGCGGCACCGGTATTACGTAATGGCACCACACGTGCACGGGCGATATAGGCAGCAGGGCCCAGCGCCTCAACATAGTTGACACCGTGATAACTTGGATCAGGCGTATTCAACACTTTAAAACGTTCTTTATGCTCACCCCAAGGAAATTTACCGCTATCGACGATGGCACCACCGATGCTATTTCCGTGACCACCGATATATTTGGTCAATGAATGCACCACGATATCTGCACCGAATTCAAAGGGTTTGAGTAGCGCAGGGGTGGCGACGGTATTGTCGACCACAACAGGGACACCGTATTCATGTGCAATTTTAGCAATCGCTTCGAGATCGATGATGTTACCGAGTGGATTACCAATCGATTCAACAAAGACCAGTTTGGTTTTGTCATCAATCAAGCCGCGTAACGCTTCAGGATCTTGATAATCAAAGAAACGTACTTCGATGCCTTGTTTCGGTAAGGTGTGAGCAAATAAGTTATAGCTGCCGCCGTACAGGGTCGACACTGATGCGATGTTATCACCCGCTTCAGTGATGGTTTGAATGGCATAGGTGATCGCAGACATACCCGATGCCAATGCCAAAGCCCCAATTCCACCCTCTAAGGCTGCGATACGTTGTTCAAGCACAGCCGTGGTTGGGTTCATGATACGGGTGTAAATATTACCTTGAACTTTTAAGTCAAATAAATCAGCACCATGCTGAGTGTCATCAAAGGCATAAGAAGTGGTTTGATAAATGGGTACAGCCACTGACTTTGTGGTTGGTTCAGGGCTATATCCTGCATGTATGGCGAGTGTTTCGTCTTTATATGTCATGATTCCATCATCTATGTATTTCATTATTAAGCGAGTTTAGCATTTTTACTTATGAATGAAAGGTAAAAAAACTACGACCTTTATACCTAAAATAGATATCAATTTTCTATTTGAGCAAATTGCGTTGTGACTTGAATAAAAAGCCAAGTTCGCTGCCCATTTGTAATATTAATTAAGTGTGGGTGCTTGATTTTGTATCTAAAGTTTGTTGATCTGAAGCATCTGCAGATAAAAATTAAACGCCTTATTTTTTCAGCGCTTTCATCGTATAATGTCCGAGATATTTTTCGCATTTGCGATGTTTTGATTTTTGATTGAGGAGTCCTACGTGGCCCAATACATTTACACGATGAATCGTGTGTCAAAGATGGTTCCACCGAAGCGTGAGATCCTGAAGGACATCTCTTTGTCATTTTTCCCCGGCGCAAAAATTGGTGTGCTCGGTTTAAACGGTGCGGGTAAGTCGACGTTGCTACGGATTATGGCTGGCGTAGATAAAGACTTCTCTGGTGAAGCGCGCGCGCAACCGGGTATTAAAATCGGTTATCTCGAGCAAGAACCGCCATTAGATGACAGCAAAGACGTTCGCGGTAACGTTGAAGATGGTTTACGCGAACCTTTGGATGCTTTGGCACGTTTGGATGAAGTTTTCGCTGAATACGCAGCTGAAGATGCCGACTTTGATGCTTTGGCCAAAGAGCAAGAAAAGCTAGAAGCAATCATTCATGCTTGGGATGCACACAACCTCAACAACCAACTTGAACAAGCGGCAGGTGCCTTGAACCTTCCTGCTTGGGATGCTGATGTATCTAAGTTATCTGGTGGTGAGCGTCGCCGTGTTGCACTGTGTCGTTTATTGTTGTCTAAACCTGACATGTTGTTGCTCGACGAACCGACGAACCATTTGGACGCTGAGTCCGTCACATGGTTGGAACGTTTCCTCAAAGACTTCCCTGGCACCATCGTGGCGATTACGCATGACCGTTATTTCTTGGATAACGTGGCTGAGTGGATCTTAGAGCTTGACCGTGGACATGGTATTCCATACCAAGGTAACTACTCATCTTGGTTAGAGCAGAAAAATGCGCGCTTAGAACAAGAAAACAAGCAAGAAGAATCTTTTGCTAAAGCCTTGAAAAAAGAATTGGAATGGGTTCGTTCTAATGCGAAAGGTCAGCAAAAGAAAAACAAAGCACGTATGGAACGTTTTGAGGAGTTGAACTCTAAAGAATTCCAACAGCGTAACGAAACTTCAGAAATTTATATTCCACCTGGCCCACGTTTGGGTAACAAAGTGGTTGAAGTTGAGAACATCAGTAAATCATTTAATGGCCGCGTGTTGTACGAAAATCTTTCGTTCACTGTACCACCGACTGCGATCGTGGGTATTGTCGGTCCGAATGGTGCGGGTAAAACCACACTCTTCCGTATGATGACTGGCGAGCAGCAACCGGATAGCGGTGTGATGACCTTGGGTGAGTCGGTTAAAGTGGCTTACGTGGGTCAGATCCGTGACACGCTCGACAACAACAAAACCGTATGGGAAGAAGTGTCAGGCGGCTTGGATATCCTCAAAGTCGGTGACTATGAAATTCCATCACGTGCTTATATCGGTCGCTTTAACTTCAAAGGCTCTGATCAGCAAAAACGTGTCGGTGAGTTGTCAGGGGGTGAGCGTAACCGTTTACAACTGGCGAAAATTCTACAGTTGGGCGCCAACGTGATCCTTCTCGATGAGCCATCAAACGACTTGGATATCGAAACTTTACGTGCGCTTGAAGATGCAATTTTGGTCTTCCCAGGCACTGTGATGGTGGTTTCGCATGACCGCTGGTTCTTGGACCGTATTGCAACGCATATCTTGTCATTTGAAAATGAACAGCCTGAATTCTTTGCCGGTAACTATAATGAGTACGAGACTTATCGTCGTGCCCGTTTAGGTGATGAAGCGGAACAGAAAGGCAAAAAATATCGTAAAATTGGCGGTTAATCGCTTGAGTGCGTAGATCCGTATAAGCCCCTGAATTTCAGGGCTTTTCTTAAAAGAGCATTTCAGTCCACATGTGGGGGCTGATTTGCCTCCCAAAATCCCTGTCTTTGACAGGGATTTTTTTTGCCTTGCTGATTTGTACGGCTGTTGTTGCGCTTGATGGCGTAGAGGTGAGGTGAGTGGCTTGAGGGTGGAGTGTTAATTTGATCGCATAACCTAGAATCCTAAATTACAGTCATCCGTTTTTTTCTACCCTTTATCTGTCATGGATTGGATCAGCGGCATTATTCGCTATGCTTTTTCGCAAGGGGAACAGCATGAATCAAGATCAAGTGCAATACCGCTTTAATTTAAGCTTGGATGCTTGCTGTCAGGGGTGATTGGGATGCAACGACATGCACGCCAGCAGGGGATTGGCCTGATTGAAGTCATGGTCGCAGTGACATTGTTGTCGATTGCGGTATTGGGCTATGGCGCTTTACAACTGCGGGCGATGAATGCATCACAACAGGCCATGCAAAATATTCAGGCCATGAATTTGGCACGTGATCTCGCAGAGCGTATGCGTATCAACCGCGCCGGCTTTGGCTTTTATCAGACCTATGCGCAGCAAGACAGCTCAAACAGCTTCGCCAGTTCAAGCCACAAGGCCTGTGCTGCCGCGATGGATGAAACAATGCAGCAGGCTGGAGAATTTTGCAGTGCTCAGCAGATGGCGCAATACGATATCCAGCAGGTGAAGCAAAAAGCCGCTGCTCTTGCGATGCGGGTCGCCATTTTGGACTGTCCCAATATCCAGTTGAAACGCCAATGTATTTATGTGGCTTGGGGCGAGACCGAACCCAATGATGGGGATAAAGCCAAAGATTGTACTCAGGGTGCTGCATATCGCATGCGCTCAAGCTGCATTTTTATGGAAGCCTTTAATTCCGAAGGAGTTTAACGATGCGGAGTCGTGTTGCGGTGAAAGGCTTGCAATCTGTTCTCAATGCCCGCCGTGTCGCTGTACAAGGTTATAGCTTGGTTGAGTTGATGATTGCGATCTCTTTGGGGCTGATCGTGGTGGCTGCTGCCATGGCTGTGCTGCTGAGTGCGCAGCGCTTGGTGAGCTTGCAAAATGCCATGGATGAGTTACAGCAAAACGCCAATTTGGCCATCGGGATGCTCAGTTTTGATCTGCGACAGAGCAATCTAAATATGCCATCGCAACAACTCATCAATAATAAAGCTCAAGGATCAGGGATTATCTTTGGTGCTGCCAATCTGCCTGCGAGTATGGCGAGTCAAGCATCGGCTTACCAAGCCTTATGGACACAGCAGGAGAGTGGTGTTGCCGCAACAGAACAAAAAAGCGATCAATTGCTGATTCAGTATTTGCCTGAATATGAGTTGGGCGGATCTGTGCTTGAGAGCGACGCAAATCGAAGTGCAACATCCGCGACTCAGGTCTATCGGGCTGGCTTTGATTGTGAAGGTGAGAAAATAGAATTTACCCAGCAGCGCTCAGATGATCCGCAAAGCTCGACGGCTCAGGCTTCTGCGCAGCGTATCATCGTCAATCGCTACTATCTTAAAAAAGATCCACAGCAGATCAAAGGTGAAGCAGCAGGCTATTCCTTGTTTTGTCAGAGTGGTTATTACGTGGCCGGAGACCAGCACATCACTGGGTTGACGACCAATGGTGGTCAACAGATCATGAAACGTGTCGATGCCTTTAAAGTGCGATTGGGAGTCAAGGCGCCCGATGGAAAGCTACGCTATCTCACGATCAATCAATATCTGGCATTGATGCCAAATCACGTGACCCAGCCACAATCCTATTACAACATTATCTCGATCGAACTGGGATTGCTGCTGCGTTCATCGACCGCTGTTGCTGCGGATACTGCAGCAAATACAGCACAAGCGGCAGCACAACAGGAGTTTGAGTTACTGGGCACTCCACTTAAGTTGCAGCAAGACCAATTGTCCAAAAAATACTTACGCCAAAATATGACGCAGGTGGTGGCATTGCGTAATGCCTTGGGGGTGCACGATGGGCGTTAATACACCTGTGCGAGTTTGGCCTGTGCTGCATTGCAGCGTGTTGCCTTGTATGCCCGCGATGCAGGCTCGACAGCAGCGCGGAGCGACTTTATTGATCATCCTGATCATGGTGCTACTGATGGCGATCTTGGGGAGTTTGGCGGTACGCAGTAGCCTCAGTGGATTGAAAATTGCCACACATAGTCAAATTCAAGCTGTGTTGTTGGCCAACTCGGATGCAGCGTTATTTTATATTGAAAATCCAAAGCTGATTGCACGCCAGTTGGCACAGGATGGCATGTTTAGTTATTTCCAAGCGGCAGAGCATAGTCAAGATGAATTGGTCTTTTGTTATCGCGCCAAGAGCAGCACATTTTTTAGCCTGCATCAAGCCAGTGTCATTCGTTCAGGCCAGCCCAATACCGAACTGGGGATCAATGGATTTTGTCGCGCAACGGATTATGCAACCGGTCGGCCTGCGGTGTTGTCTCAGATTTATGTACAGAAGAATACCCAAGCGACGCCACCTTTGTCGCAGTTGGTGCAGGGCAGTAGTTTGGGGCAGTCAGCACTGCCGAATATCTCGCAGCAGATCTCGGTCACCGTGATTTCGGTGTTGCCAAGCTTTAGCAAGATCACTACTGCTCAGATCGAAGGCTGCTTTAAACACGCGGCTGCCGCGGTGAGTGCATGTTTTGCACAGTATAACGTGCCTTATAACACCCAACATGCGGACTATATCGTGGGTGGTCATACCATTATTCAAACAGCGTCTTAGACAGTGGCGATTCAAGCCAAGGTGGGGTATGCAGATGACGCAGCAGCATAAATCGATCGCCGTGATGGCGAGTCGCTTCCTACTCCTGATCGGGTGTTGTACCACGACACCGGCCAGTGATATTGAGATTTATAAGAGTGCGACCAAGGGGGAGGTGGTGATCACCATGATGCTAGATACCTCGGGCAGTATGGATCTAATGGCATCGAGTGTTGACTATCCGCCGCAGAAGGATACTCGGGGGCCATGGAATCTTAAAAATCGGCTATTGCCCTGTGATTTGCCTCAAAATGAGAGGTTTGTGAATGGAGCGTTGCGGTTAAATCAAGCGCATCCAGACCCACAGCGTAATTATCGTATCAATTACTGTATGACCCAAACGGGACAGAAGTATCTCGATCGGATGAGTCGTTTGAAAGATGCCTTGTATACACTCGCCACTTCGAATGCCATCGACCCACTGATCAAGATCGGGATCGGAACCTATCCTTATTATGATGCGAGAACTCGCGCTTTGGATGACGATCGCAAGGACACCAATCGTCGGGCCTATATGCGGATCAGCGCAGAAGCTTGGGGGCCGGTTGGCTCAGTTCAGCGTAGCAAAGTCTTGAAATTCATCACGGAAGATTTACATGGCAATGGGGGAACGCCAACGGCTGCGGCCTATGCAGAAGCGGCAGCCTATATGTTGGGAACCACCACGGGAGACAGCTTGTATAGCGGGATTAATTTTGCCGACCGCAAATATTCTAGCAATCTCACCCAAGGGAGTGGCTGGTACAAACGTTATATCAGCCCCATCACCAACAAGACCTCACCGGAATGTAATGGGCAAGGCATTTACTTTCTCACCGATGGGGTGCCGCAATCGGCAAAGAATAGTCTGGAGCCCACGCTGATGAGCGCTGCATTACAAACCTATGAGGAGAATGTGCGGCGCGGCAGTCAGGGGATTCGGCTCAGTTCGGGGATAAGTGATCGGGACAGAAAGTTTAAATCATCTTGGAAGGAAATC
>JASLIY010000027.1 GCA_030152675.1 Acinetobacter sp. | reverse complement strand
GCGTGTTGTACACCCAAGATCGCACTTTGTGCAGGTGGTAAATACTCGTTAGTACCGACGGCTTGGCTATGAATATCGCCTTGATAAGGCCGCCATTTGGGGAACCAGCTGGACATAAATTGAGCGCTCTAAAACTAAACTGCGCACATGATACTCCGCTTTGAAAAAAATATAAGAGATCGGAATCTTTTATGATAAAAATTAAGCAGATGATTTTTACGAGTTTTTTATCGAAAAGTAAAATAAATCATGCAAGTTATTATTCTAAATCAGATGATTAAATTCGAGCCAATCACAAATTGGCTGATTTTTGCAGAAAAAATCCCAGAGCCGAAGCCGTGAAAAAAACTTAAAAAATTCCTAGATTCATGATCTAGGCACGGTCAATCACCGTGCCTAGAACGTCGTGCTAAACAATTAACCTGTGTTACGTAGACCTGCTGCAATCCCCGCAATGCTGACCATGAGGGCATGATCGACTGGACTATGCTCAGTTTGATGCTGAGACAGATAGTCACGACGACGTTTCATCAGTTCTGCTTGGAGCAAATGTAGTGGTAACAGATAAGGCTTACGTACTTTCATGGCTTGATCCAAAACTTCATTCGAGCTGAGTAGTTTTGATTCACCTTTGATCGCCAACAAGCTCTGTACCGCATCTTGGAGACGTCGACGGAGCTCGACCCCAAGCGCTTTTAGATCCTCATCGTCGGTGAGATGGGCTTCGTAGTACAGCGCGATATGACGGTCGGATTTGGACAAGACCATTTCCAACATATCGATCAGGGTTTGGAAATACGGCCATTCAGCCAACATATCCGCGACCGTCGTTGCTTCACCTTGTTCAATGATCTGATTGATCGCAGCACCAGTACCGAGCCAAGCCGGAAGCATCAAACGAATTTGCGTCCACGCAAAGACCCAAGGAATCGCGCGCAGCGATTCGATCCCACCACTGACTTTACGTTTGGCTGGACGTGAACCCAGCGGCAACATTTGTAATTCAAGTTCGGGCGTCACTGTGCGGAGGTATTGTACGAAATGCGGGTTATCACGCACGGTTTTACGGTAGACCTGCACTGAGTGTTCAGTCATCTTGTCCATCAGATCACGCCAAGACTGTTTTGGCTCTGGCGGTGGCAGCAAGGTGGCTTCGAGTGTCGCGGCCGCATAGATTTCAAGGTTCTGCTGTGCGATCTGTTCTAAACCAAACTTAAAGCGGATCATCTCACCTTGTTCAGTGACGCGGATTGAACCAGAAATCGAACCCGGCGGTTGTGAGAACAAGGCTTGCTGCGTCGGTGCACCGCCACGGCTGATGGAACCACCACGACCGTGGAACAGGGTCAATTTGACGCCATGATCTTTGGCAGTTGCAGTCAGTTGCTCTTGAGCACGATATTGCGCCCAGTTGGCAGACATAAAGCCAGCGTCTTTGGCCGAATCTGAATAGCCGATCATGACTTCATGTTTGGCTTGGATGTGCTGTTTATACCAGTGCATGCTGAACAAGGTGTTCATGGTGTCTGATGCACCTTCAAGATCTTTTAAGGTCTCAAACAGCGGCACCACACGTAATGGATGCTCGATGCCGGCTTCTTTTTGCAGCAGCAACACCGACAACACATCACTTGGATGTTCAGCCATGGAAATGATATAGGCACCCAAGGCGGATTGCGGTTGTGCTGCCAAGGTACGCATAGTGGCAAAGACTTCTTGCACATCTGGATGTTTGATCAAGCTGTCGGCACTGGCATGAATATGTTTAGGCAGTAAAGGGCGCTTGTTCTGTAGCTCTTGGAGCAGGAAGTTCTGTTTGGCCGACTCAGTCCAAGTTTCAAAGTTACCGAGGCCTAAGTATTCTGTGATGCCTGCAACGGCTTGACGATGGCGACCCGATTCTTGGCGAATATCCAGTTTAAGCAACTCAATGCCGAAACAGTTGACGCGATAGATAAAGTCCAACAGGCGACCATTGGCGATTTCTGGCAAATGGCAGTCGATCAAAGAACGGTAGCACAGCAGCAGCGGTGCCAAGAGTTGATCTTTATGATGAATAATCTGTGCCGGATCGATATCCGAGATTTGACCTTGCAGTTGATGGGTCAACCAGTCACGGGTCAGTTTCAGGTGCTGACGGGTGCTGCGTAGATATTCACGATAAGGTTCGGCATGTTCCGCGCCCAATGCTTGTTTCAGTTCATCTGAGCAAGTCTGTACCGACAGTTCCCAACGTAGATCTTCGATATCACGGATATACAGGTCGGTGGCTTTCCAGCGCGATAACCACAGCACTTCTTGGGTGATGTTATGGGTGACATTGGGGTTGCCATCACGGTCACCGCCCATCCACGATGCGAAACGGATCGGGGCGATATCCAGCGGTAGGGCTTGTTCGCAATGCTGCTGTGACAGCTCATCGAGGCTACGAATAAACTGGGGCACCGCATGCCATAAGCTTTGTTCAATCGTGGTGAAACCCCATTTGGCTTCATCGACTGGTGTTGGGCGATGCTGACGGATCTCATCGGTTTGCCAAGCAGAGCTGATCAGTTGTTTGAGTTGTTTGAGTAAGTTCTGACGTTGCTTTGGCGTGAGCTTTTGTTGATCAAGCTGAGACAGACAGTCATTGATACCGTCATATTTTTGGATCAAGGTACGGCGACTGACTTCGGTCGGATGTGCTGTGAGCACCAATTCGATATTCAGTTCACATAGCTGTTGATATAAGTCAGCAGCGCTAATCTCTTTGGCTTTGAATTTTTCAAATAAAGGGTCTAATACGTTAGGAGATGGAAGAGCAGGATCAGATTCAGACTGACGGCGACTACGCACCACATGATATTGTTCTGCGATATTGGCGAAGTTTAGAAAATGTGAAAATGCGCGCGTCAGCGGCAAAATCTCATGATCTTCTAAGCTCAAGAACAGCTGTTCCAATTGTTTCTCAGCTTCAACTTGTCCATCACGGGCACCTTTGGACAGTGCACGAATTTGTTCAATCTGATTAAACAAATCTTGGCCCGCGTGTTCTTTTAATGTCTCACCTAAGAGATTACCCAATAAGCGTACATCATCACGTAATGGCGTATCAATTTGTTGAAGCATACCCAGTCTCCTTACTTATTGTTCAGATTGTTCAAATATGCTGTTGTCGAATTTCACAGCGTGGATGACATAAAAGTCATGTCACATAAGTTCTGTTTTGCTGATGACAACACCGCAGTTGAATTGACTATAACGTATTTTGCGCAATCGGTGTTTTGATTAGCACGTGTTTGGAATATAACGCGAAATCATGACAATCCCAGCGCATGTCAGACAAAAGTATGTTTAGTTTTTTAGTTAAATGGACATTTTAAACGCAGAATATTTCACAATCCGCTTGATTTGGCCGATTTAAGCCTGATGCACAGCCAGATCGTGATGGTTTTGATACTTCAGTAAAAATAACTCGATGCTGTAATGGACGATTTTTTTGATCTCTGCGGGTGTTGGGGCAGGGCATAGATTGAGCAGCACCTCATGATGACGAACCCCAAGCAATAGGGACAAGATCAGGGCGGTTTGTTGCTCCACCGCGTCCGCTTGAATAAACCCAAAGCCAATCGCCTGCCGAAAGAAGTCCTCCCACAACAAGCGCATGCGCTGATGTGAGGCGTGATAAAAACGTGCCGCCAACGGGCTTTTTTCAATGGTCAGTTCAACCAGCAAGTGCTCAAGC
>JASLIY010000020.1 GCA_030152675.1 Acinetobacter sp. | reverse complement strand
GTAGGTAAAACTACAACAAGCGCATCTTTTGCAACAGGTTTAGCCCTACGTGGTCATAAAACTGTTGTGATTGACTTTGATGTAGGTTTACGAAACTTAGACTTAATCATGGGCTGTGAACGCCGCGTCGTATATGACTTTGTGAATGTTTTAAATAACGAAGCTCGTCTGCAACAAGCGCTGATTCGCGATAAAGATATTGAAAACCTGTATATATTACCGGCTTCGCAAACACGTGACAAAGACGCACTCACTGATGAAGGTGTCGCACGCGTTATGGATGAACTTTCACAAGAATTTGACTATGTGATTTGTGATTCTCCTGCGGGTATTGAACGCGGTGCTATTTTGGCAATGTACCATGCCGATGAAGCAATCATTGTGACCAACCCTGAGATCTCCTCAGTGCGTGACTCTGATCGTATTATTGGTATGCTCGACAGTAAAACAAAAAAAGTAGTGCAAAACGAAGGACGGATACGCAAGCATTTGTGTATCACACGCTTTAATCCAGAGCGTGCAGATAAACAAGAAATGTTGACCATCGAAGACATTTCTAAAGACATCCTACGCGTTCCAACTTTAGGTGTTATTCCTGAGTGTCCAAGCGTTCTACAAGCATCCAATGAAGGTAAACCCGTCATTCTGTATACGGATGCTGGTGCAGGTCAGGCATACGATGACCTCGTAGCACGTTTCTTAGGTGAAGATCGACCGTATCGTCATATTGAAGTGAAACCCAAAGGTTGGTTAGCACGATTATTTGGAGCGTAGACATGGCAGGATTTTGGAGTAAACTTTTTAGCAGTGATGGCAAGCCTTCAAGTGCTCAAACGGCAAAAGATCGCTTAAAAGTGATCGTGGCCTCTGAGCAAGGCTTAGGCAAACGCTTGAGTCAGGACAAAATTGACCAGATGAAAAAAGAAATCATGCAAGTGGTCAATCGTTATGTGCGTGGCGTGGATGAACAAAACATTCAAATGCAAGTTCGTTCTGAAGCCAACATTGAAATGCTTGAAATGAATATCAATTTACCTGAAGAGCATTAATACCATAACTGATTGGTTAATCAAATGTATTCAAGGCAAAATAGCAGCGGCTATTTTGCCTTTTTCGTTCGTATCATTTTTCCCTGTATCCCCTACATCCGATCCATTCAATATCCAATACAGATTGAAGCATTGAATTTACAGGATGAGGTTTTTCTATTGAGGAGATGCTGTTATGGCATTATCACAGCCAGCGACGTTCAATGAAGAATGGCCTGATGAGCGCGTATTTGCCTATCTTACCCAACTTCCGCCAGCGGGTGAAAATGCGGATTTCCATGTGCTTTATCATGCTTATAAACACATGCGTCCCAGTGATTATCAACGCCTACTCAGTCGTTTTGTGGCAGATGGACGTGACCTCAATGCTAAAAATATTCAGGGTCAACGTATCCATGATGTGATCGCAAGCTTCCCACGCCAATCAGAAGCATTCTTAGAGGTACTGGCACAGTTTGCTTGATCTTCCGATCATGGCTTGAAAAGCATTGCTCCAAGATCTAACTTAAAAACATGACGCCAAAAAAAATATCGACAGCCCAGCACTGTCGATATTTTTTGGCGTCATATTGTGGGCGCAAACCCAAACACAGACTAAATCATCATGGGCGTACACAGTTCAATCAAAAAGCCATTGATATCTTCAACATAGGCAATTGATTGTCCCCAAGGCATCTTTTCAATCGCTTGAATTTCTTTTGCGCCAGCCAATTTAGCTTGACGTAAATCATATTCGAGTTGATCGGTGACAAAAGCCAATTCAAAACATGGTGACTGAATATCGGCGCGCTGTGGTTTTTTTCCTAGGGATCGAATCAGCTCAAATGAGCTTAAAGCAATGGTGGTTTGACCACTCTCAAGTTCCGCATAATCTCCTTGTTCATGTTGAAATTTCAACTCAAAGCCAAAAGCATTTTTATAAAAGAGTGCTGTTTTTTTGACATCCTCAACATATAAAATCGTATATGCAAACCTCATTTTTTATCATCTCCATTTGGAACCATCATTATTATAAATAAGATCATTGAGGCCGCCGGTGGATTGAAACACGCGACGTCTTCACTGATCCAAAGCAATTTCACTTATGAAATTGAAACTGGTGCATTTACATGTGGGAATAAAACACGGATCTAAGGAAATAGGTCATCTTGACCAGTCCTGCCTGATTGATACTGGCTGATCAGGGTCATGATAAAACCCAATGGATAAGATCATTTTATTATCGTTAACTCGTCTTATCTTTTTTATAGATCTGTGTCGCCTTAGAAACATCAACGATCGTATTTTACAAGATTAATTATGATCAATAATTAACCACACCCCATAGTGGAATAAATAGCCTGAAAGTTCAATCAAAAAATTAGACCATTTTCGTCAACAGCATACTCTCATCATACTCAATTCAACATCTTCTCTTCGACCAATGGTCAGGCTCAAAGCATCTACACGATAAACCTCTCTCGAATAACAGCTTAAATTACTATTCAAACAATATCTTAACTCGATGTTGCTCGGTTTTAGCTGAAACTGAGTGCTATTTTCACTCCATTTAGACAATAAAAAATCCCCTCAAGACTGAATGCCTTGAGGGGATTTCGGTATCAAGACCATGAACCGCGCAACGAAAGCCTGCTTAAACTAAAATCTCACGCTTCCCGTTCGCCCCCATGCTACTGACGATACCATTCTCTTCCATTTGATCGATAATCCGTGCGGCACGGTTATAACCCAAACTAAACTTCCGCTGTAAAGATGAGGTCGAAGCACGGCGTGTCTCTAAAACAAAGGCCACGCACTGATCATAGAGCGCATCACGATCAGAACCACCTTCACCATCCTCAAAGCCGCGTGATGTTGGTTCCTCATCAAATGGGGTCAAGATTTCATCGACATAATTGGGTGAACCACGTTCACGCCACGCATCACAGATTCGATTGACCTCATCATCTGAGATAAAGGCACCATGCACACGTTCAGGCTCGATCTTACCTGGCCCTAAGAACAACATGTCACCATGTCCAAGTAGATCCTCGGCACCGCCCGCATCCAAGATGGTTCTAGAGTCAATTTTACTGTTCACACGTAATGCAACACGCGTAGGAATATTGGCCTTAATCAAACCCGTGATCACATCGACCGATGGACGCTGAGTTGCGAGCAGTAAGTGAATCCCGGCAGCACGTGATTTTTGTGCCAGACGCGTAATCATTTCTTCAGCTTTCTTACCCACTTGCATGATCATGTCCGCAAACTCATCCGCGACGATGACGATCATCGGCAGTGAAGTCAGACGCGGTGCACGTTGTTGCGTGGCCGAATCACTTGGCTTCCAGGTCGGATCAATCAGATCTTCGCCATTGGCAATTGCTTCTTCAACCTTGCGGTTATAGTCACTAATTTTACGGATCTTGAGGAAGGACATGAGCTTATAGCGACGCTCCATTTCATTCACACACCAGTTCAAGGCACTGACCGCATCTTTCATGTCAGTAACGACTGGTGTGAGCAAATGTGGAATATCGTTATAGTTGGCCAATTCAAGTTGCTTGGGATCGATCAAGATCAAACGCAACTGATCTGGGGTGTACTTGAGCAACATCGATAGGATCATGGCATTCACTGCCACAGATTTACCCGAACCGGTGGTGCCGGCCACCAACATATGCGGTGCCTTGGCCAAGTCAGTCAAGACAGGATTACCGGATATATCCTTACCCATTGCCATCGAAATCAAAGCATTGGGATCACGATACGCCGGTGTCGCCAGCAATTCTGTCAAACGTACCATTTCACGGGCACTGTTCGGGACTTCAACCCCAATATACGGTTTACCCGGAATCACTTCGACCACACGTACCGATGCCATCGACATTGAACGTGCTAAATCGCGTGAAATATTGGTCACTTTGGAGGCTTTCACCCCCGGTGCTAAGTCTAGCTCAAAGCGTGTGACCACTGGACCCGGCTGTGCTTCGATGACTTTGGCTTTGACATTAAACTCTTGTAGTTTGATTTCTAGCAACTCAGAAAGTCGAGCCAATTGTTCAGCGGTAAAATTGACTTTCTTGTTTGGATCAACATCATCCAAGAGATCCACGCCCGGTAGGGTCGGAAGATCACGGCGCTTCTCAGCCACTTGCATCGCATGTGACATCGGGCGACCAGCACTATCGGTTAAGGGTGCATCGAGATCAAAATCGTCCTCATCTTCGACCAATGCATCTTCAGGCAGACCTGCGGTTTCCAGCCAAGCATCTCTGAAAGCGCCCTTATCCGATGCAACGCGTTGTTTTTCTTCATCGCTAATATTCGATGTCGGCAACGTGGTTTGAATCGGTGCGGCAACAAAGGCCGATGACTGTGCATAGCCCGTCTGCCGAACTGCATCGGCCTGTGGCTGCGCTGATACCGTATCCGGCGAAGCCTGAAACGATGCAGCACTGTCATACAAGGCTTGCGTGCCGGTTTGTATATCCTGCACCGTACCAAGCGGTTGCTGCTCCGAAAGACCAGCCAATGCATCTAACTCAGCGGCAAGATTGTTATGCTGTGGTGCTGATGTGGTTTGATCTTGATGAAAGATTTGATCCACATCGACTTGGGACTGTGCAACAAAAGGATGCTGCTCTGTCGTTTGGCCCTGTTGAAATGGACGGTGCTGATCCGTTGCGGTTTGGGTGTTCGGTACCACAGCCAACAACTCATCAAAGACTTGATCATTATCCCAATCCAAGCCACTCTCGAGCTGTGTACTGCGGTCACTGAGAGAGGATGGCTGTTGCGTATGCTGCTGACCTTGTAGGTTATTTTTAAGTTGATCGTCTTGGGCTGCTTTGAGCAGTGCATCAATATCGCGGTTATGGTCTTTTTGTTGTTGCAGCGCTTTCCACACCTCACCGGTGGGTTGAGCACTCAAGGTCTCTTTTTCAAGTTGATGCGCGCGCTTAAGGGTGTGCTCTAACTCTTCATCCGAGATTTCACGGGCTAAAGCGTCCTGTTGCGCTGCCATAGCGGCTAGGCTTTCGGTCTGTGATGGACGTCCTAACTCGTTAAACAAACGCTCAGCAATCGGATCATGTGCAGCCTCTGTATCAGCAGCAGATGTGGTTTGCGGCTCTATATGCTGTTGCTCCGGCGCGGCGGGTGCAGTTTTTTGCGCGACGTCGCTGGCAACGGCAGCAGCACGTGCTTTGCTCTTGCTCGGCAAGTCTTGAGTCAAGTCAAATGCAGATTCGCTTTCAGGCACATTTTTATAAAACAGTTCTTGCAGATAGTTCGGTGTCGCTTTGAGGGTTGCCCACGTCTTGTTCCATTGAATCCCAAAGGCCAGCGTCACCAACATCAACCACAGCAGCACTAAAAAAAATACGGCGCCATAAATGGTCAACAGTTGTGACAGGCTTTCGCCCAACTCATAGCCGATGATCCCGCCCGAGGCATTGTCCAAGGTATCTGCCGGCACATTCCATAACAAATACAACAAGCTCGAACTGGTCAGGATAATGAAAAATTTGGCCGCATAACGAAATGGCCGACTGAGAAAGCTACGTGGCCACCAGACCTGAATCGCTTCAATAAACATGAAGATCGGAATCAGCACACTGGCCCAGCCCAAAAAGCCAAACAATAAGTCTGCAATCCATGCCCCAGCAACACCACTGGCATTGGTGACTTGTTGAGTATCACTTGAAATATGCATCCACCCCGGATCAAATGGGGTGTAGGTCACTGTTGCAAGAAACAGATATATTCCAAATGAAATCAAAAAGATTGTAACTAAAAAGCGCTGTGCATAAACACTCGACACCGCAGTCATATACTGTCCTGTTGGCAATAATTCATTAATGGATATGCTTGACGCCGATGATAACGTCCAAGACAATCTTCAAATTTTAAAATCTTTATATTATGCACCTGTTGCACAAAAAAAGATGCATGCTGATGCGCTGCTGATGCCAAATTCCCATGCAATTGCACAAAATTTCGTGATTGGATTAAAGCTTATTTTGATCCATGACACACAGCCAAGCGACTTGATCCAATATCAGGTTTTTCAACAACATTTCATCTAATTTTAGCGATAAGTGCACAGCGCTGGGGCATATTTTTGTCGCTTCATCGTTATCGTAACCCATGCAACTCACCACCATAGCCGAATACGATCACCTTGATCAAGATTAGCAACAGTGATGCCTCCCCACTATATTTAAATTTCACGTATACTTTTGACATGCTTTTTTAGCGCTGTCTTTTACGTGCTTTTTCGTATAATCGAAGCAATCTCGAAATTTAAATTAATCTTAACTGATAAAGAAAGGATAAATCCTATGGGCGTTCGTCATTCACGCTTGATTATTTTGGGTTCTGGCCCTGCGGGTTATAGTGCTGCAGTCTATGCTTCGCGTGCCAACTTAGCACCGACCCTCATCGCAGGCCTACAACTCGGCGGTCAGTTGACCACCACCACCGATGTCGAAAACTGGCCTGGTGATGCAGAAGGCTTAACCGGTCCTGCATTGATGGAGCGTATGCAAGCACATGCTGAACGCTTTGGCACTGAAATGGTGTATGACCATATTAATGAAGTTGATTTGAATGTTCGACCATTCATCCTCAAAGGTGATATGGATGAATATAGCTGTGATGCTTTGATCATCTGTACTGGTGCGACTGCACAATACCTCGGCCTTGAATCAGAACAAGCCTATATGGGTCAAGGCGTCAGTGCCTGTGCCACCTGCGATGGTTTTTTCTATAAAAACCAAAAGGTCATGGTGGTTGGCGGCGGTAACACAGCCGTTGAAGAAGCCTTGTATCTCTCAAATATCGCCTCACATGTCACCTTAGTCCATCGCCGCGATAGCTTGCGTTCAGAAAAAATCCTGCAAGACCATCTTTTTGAAAAAGAAAAAGAAGGCAAGATCAGCATCATTTGGAACCATGAAGTTGAAGAAGTCTTGGGTGATGCTCAATCTGGCGTGACAGCGGTACGCATCAAATCGACTCAAGACCAATCGACTCAAGACGTTGCCGTACAAGGTATGTTTGTTGCGATTGGCCACAAACCGAATACCGCCATGTTTGAGCAACAACTTGAATTGCGTGATGGCTACATCCAAGTCAGTGGTGCACGTGGTAATGCCACAGCCACGTCAATCCCGGGTGTATTTGCTGCGGGTGATGTTGCGGATGATGTTTATCGTCAAGCGATTACCTCTGCGGGTTCAGGTTGTATGGCAGCACTTGATGCCGATCGCTACTTGGACAGCTTAGAAAAAAAATAAGCCCTCCCCTGCTCCACTGAGCAAGACATCCTCTTGCTCAAGGCCTCAGTTGAATGACTGGGGCCTTTTGTATTTTATTTTCTATTGCCATTTCGATTTCAAAATAAGATCGCGAGGAAAAATTCAGTAAAGGTTAGGCAAGTCACACCGAGATGACTATAATCGAGCACGAAATTGAGAGAGGAAGCATTATGTCATCAGCAAGTCAACTTAATGACAGGCAACTTGAAGCCATGAAATACACTCAAGGACCTTTGTTAGTACTTGCCGGGGCGGGTTCAGGCAAAACCTCCGTGATTACCCGTAAAGTGGCGTACTTGGTGCAACAGATGGGAATTCCCGCCTATCGCATCACCGCAATGACTTTCACCAATAAAGCAGCACGTGAAATGAAAGAGCGTGTTGGCAAACTGCTGTCTAAAGAGCAAGCCAAGGGCTTATCGGTGTCAACCTTCCACACCTTTGGTCTCAATTTATTGCGTCTAGAACTCAAACACACGCCACTTAAGAATAATTTTTCTATCCTCGATGCCGATGATTGCAAACGCATTTTGATGGATCTGATGCACCGCGACAATTTATCCGGTGCTGAAAGTAAAGATTTGATCGCCAAAGCGATGAAGAAAATTTCAGATTGGAAAAACGATCTGATCTTGCCGGAACAATCACACAGTACCTGTGAAACCGAAGAAGACGTGCAATTTGCGCATCTGTATCAACTCTATGAACGCAATCTACGTGCCTATAATGCAGTTGACTTCGATGACCTGATCGTGATGCCGACGCGCTTGTTGCAAGACAATGCCGAAGTTCGTGATAAATGGCAAAACCGCATTCGCTATCTCTTGGTGGATGAATATCAAGACACCAACACGGCGCAGTATATCTTGGTCAAACTGTTGGTCGGGGTGATGGGACAGTTCACTGCCGTAGGCGATGATGACCAATCGATCTATGCATGGCGCGGCGCAAAACCCGAAAACATGGCGCTGCTCAAAGAAGACTTCCCCAATCTTAAAGTGATCAAGCTGGAACAGAACTACCGTTCGACCAGTCGCATCTTGAAAGCTGCCAACCATGTGATCGAAAACAACCCACATATTTTTGATAAAAAGCTGTGGAGTGACAAAGGCCATGGTGAGGTGATCCGCATCATCACTTGCCGTAACGATGATGATGAAGCCGAACGTGTGGTCAAAGACCTACTTACGCATAAGCTCATGAATGGTAAAAACTGGAAAGACTATGCGGTGCTCTATCGCGGTAACTTCCAAGCCCGTGTTTTGGAAACACAACTGCGCCTGATGCAGATCCCTTACAAGCTCTCAGGCGGTCAATCCTTCTTTGGTCGTGCTGAGATCAAAGACATCATGAGTTATCTCAGACTGATCATTAACCCAGAAGATGACAGTGCTTTACTGCGTATCATCAATACCCCGAAACGCGCCATTGGTCCTGTGACCTTGGAAAAGCTCGGTTTATTTGCGCAAGAAAACAATCTGTCCTTGCTGATGGCGGCCTCTGATCAACGCTTAAGTATGGTATTGCCAAAGAAAGCCACCTCACAATTGGCTGAGTTTTCTGACTTTGTGCAGAACTTCACCCGCGAACTGAGCGACGATGATGATCCAGTGCCGAAGATTCGTCAGATGATGAACGAAGCCGGTTATATCGACTATATCCGTGAAAGTGCGGCAACCCCTGCGCAAGAGAAAACTAAACTCGACAACGTTGAAATCTTGTATAGCAGCATCCAGAGCCTGATCAATCGTGCCGAAGATGTCGATGAACGTAATATTGAAAGCGTGATTCGCAAAATGGTCTTACTCGACATGCTCGAACAGCAGCAAGAAGAAGATGACATCGACAAGGTTAACTTACTGACCCTGCATGCCTCCAAAGGTCTAGAGTTCCCCTTCGTTTACATCATGGGCTTGGAAGAAGAGTTATTACCGCACAAAAACTCGATTGCAGCAGAGACCATCGAAGAAGAGCGCCGCCTGATGTACGTGGGCATTACCCGCGCACAACAAGGTTTGACCTTGACCCTCGCAGAGCAACGTAAAAATGGAGGTCAGATGAAACAAATGACCCCGAGTCGCTTCCTCGATGAACTGCCACAAGATGATTTGGATTGGTTAGGGCGCAAAAAGAAACTGGCTGAAAATATCGATCCAAAACTGCAAGCGCAGCAGTATCTACAAAACTTAAAAGCTCTACTCAAACGCTAGAGCATCAAGTACTGAAATACTTCGGTGCTTTAAATCTCTTCCTTGCGTAGCGGTGCTGCTCACCCTTTTTCAAAGTGAGGAAGGCCTTTGACTTCAATATAGTATTGATTTCAAAGGAACTCCTTCTTTGATAAAGATGAGCCATAGATAGCGCAATGAAGAGCATTTTAAGCATTTGCACCTCATTGAAGATTGCTTGATTGATGAGCACTCACTCCCTTTAACTTTATCTTTTACTTTAAACATAGGCTCCCAATATGAAAGTTCAAGTCAAACGACTCGATCCACGTTTAGGTCAAGAATGGCCAATGCCAAGCTATGCCACCACAGGTTCTGCGGGTTTAGATTTACGTGCATGTATCGCTGAAACCATCAGCATCGAACCGGGTCAAACCGTATTGGTTAAAACGGGTATGGCGATCTATATCGAAGACCCTCGCTATGCTGGTTTAGTCCTTCCGCGTTCTGGTCTTGGTCATAAACATGGCATCGTCTTGGGTAACTTGGTTGGCTTGATCGACTCGGACTATCAAGGTGAATTGATGGTATCAGTATGGAATCGTGGTCAAACGACATTTAGCCTTGAGCCAGGTGAGCGTTTGGCACAATACGTCCTGGTGCCCGTAATGCAAGCTGAATTTGAAATGGTCGATGACTTCGTTGCTAGCGAACGCGGTGCTGGCGGCTTTGGCCACACTGGTCAAAAATAAGTTGACTGCGCCATCCTCAGCAATGTCAGTTGAGGCCGGTGCATAGAACATAAAAAAGCCCACCTCACCATTGAGATGGGCTTTTTTGTGTTCTGGATTTGTATAAGCAGTTTATGCTTAAGACTTTTTCTTGCTATTGGGATTAAAGCGTTCCACTGGCCAATACATGGTAAAGCGTGCGCCCCCGAGCTGCGGGCTTTGGTCGACATCGATACTGCCACCAAACCAAAATGCAATCCGGCTCACGATCGATAACCCCAAACCATAGCCCCCCGATGCACGGGTACGACTATCATCTAAGCGCGCAAAGGCTTCAAAGATACGAAGACGGTCTTCTTCAGGAATCCCCGGTCCATCATCTTCAACACAGACATAGGCCATGCCGGTTTCAATATTGATTCCACCACTGAGGCAGACCTGATTTTCACAATAGCGAATCGCATTCCCAACCAGATTTTGCACCACACGATGGAGGTAACGACGCTCAGCCTCGACCACCACATCGGCAGACAACTCATTGAGCTGAATGGTTTTCTGGGTTTTCAACGCCTCAGTTTCGACCACCACTTGTTCTAGCACATCCACCAAAACAATTTTTTCAAAGTCCAAAGAGGGCGTGCCCTGCTCCAACTTGGCATAAGTCATGATTTCATCGATCAGGGTATTTAAGGCTTCAATATCTTTATCGATCATTTCGGTTTGCTGAATTCGATAATGGTAGTCGTCTTCTTCTGCCAACATTTCCATAGCAAAACGAATCCGCGCCACAGGCGTACGTAATTCATGCGAGACTGCACGCATTAACTCACGCTGTGACTCGATCAGGCGCTCAATATGATCAGACATATTGTTATAACTTGACGCGAGGCTAGCCATTTCATCAGAGCCTTCGACCGGTACACGGGAGGACATGTTACCGGTTTTCATGACATTTAATGCTTCATTGACCTGCTTGATCTTGCGCTGCATTGGTACGATCAAACCGTACACCCCCAAACACAGCAAGAACATGCTAAGTAAGGTGATCCCTGCAGCCAACTTAAATGGCATCCAATTGAACATCGG
>JASLIY010000325.1 GCA_030152675.1 Acinetobacter sp. | reverse complement strand
GTCGCACCGATGCCATTGGCCGATACACTAAATGCACCTTGGCTTAAGGCCGTGCTGATATTACTGATTGCTGTGCTGTTGGTTGTGGTACGCCCATCAAGGTTAGATACGGCAGCGCCGACATTATTCACCGTGCTGCCGCCGACGCTATAACTCGGTGCAGTTAAGTTACCATTGGCATCAACCGTTGAACCACCGCCCAAGGCATTCGCGGTCGTGGTGGCAATATTGCTCGCATAAGATCGTACCTGCTTCAACTGCGCCACGTTACTTGCATCAGTATCCTCAGTTCCTGCTGCAAGCCCTGTAATTTGACGGGTCAATGCATTGGATGCATCCCCCACAGAAACTGCAGCCAAGGTGGAATTCCATACTGCCCCAGTCTGCACCGTTGCCTGACCTGTCAGTGGATCATATCCTGCGATATTTTCAGCTGTGGCTGCAACGGAGTTTGCACCCAGTGCCACAGCATTGATCACAGAGGCTGTGGCTGCACTTCCCAGCGCCACGCTATTCTGTAGCGTGGCTTTGGTTGCTGTGGCAACGGTATTATTAGATCCAATAGCAATACTGTTTAATCCATTGGCAGTTGCATTCACCCCAATCGCTGTTGCCCCATCCCCCGCAGCTTTCGCGACAGCACCAATCGCTGTAGATGCACCACCTGTAGCAATCGCAGATACTCCAACCACACTGGACATATCACCTCTTGCTTCAGCACTTAAACCAAATGCAGATGAAAGCGACCCAGTGGCCACGGTTTGTACACCGACGCTTGTACTCCCATTACTGGCTGCCGTATTTCGATAACCAGTTGAACTCAAGTTTGCACCTGTCAACGTATTCAACCGACTCATAATCGTCGGATTTGCTCTAATCTTATCGATATCATCGCCACCGATGGCGATCGAGGAGTTTCCAGTTGCTCTGGTGTTTGCACCCAGCGCAATAGACTGATCCCCCGTCGCACGCGCATCAGCACCCAAAGCAACAGACTGCATATTCCCGGCGCCTTGTGTTGTTGCATCCCGCCCAATTGAAATTGCATCAGTTTGTGGCGCACAAGCTCCCATATTAATAGCAGTACTATTGCTACTGCGGCCGCCACTGCCAAGCACACGCGTTACACCATTATTGGTCGTTGAGCAATTCAGAAAAGTTGATCCACCATCACCAGTGAAGTCAGCCAAGGCATAAGGTGGTGCTACTCCTCCGACAAAGCCCAGCAACACCATGATGGTTTTTAATTTGAATGTGTGCTGCTTATGCTGAGCTTTATTGAGGATTAAGCCACGCTTGCAGATGCATTTATATTGCTTATTCATGTTTCACCTTCCATGGAGATATGATTAATGGGTGATATATTCCTCTTATCTTTTTAAGTTTTATATTTATCTACAAACAACAACTGACCACACCACTCAAGCAACAACGACCTTAAAGACAGAGGAGCTTGCTCGCTATAAAAGCGAAGGAGTTTCTCTCCCGCTATCTATAATTTAGTTTATTTTAATTAAGCAATGGATGGTTTTATTTAATATAAGTTTAGAGAATTGTCGACTTAGCCTTCTCGGATACCTTGATGTGCAATTATTTAATGGACTTGGCCTTGAATTCTGCAACTTTAACATCATAGATAGTAACGATGAGCTTGATTTAACGTATATTTTTATGCGCTGTCATGAAAGTATCGCCTTAATCAGCTATGAATGTTTCAATGTGATTCGAATAAATTTGCGCTGATGGAGAGATTTGGGCTAGTCTTGATTTGCTGTTAGATTCAATTTTCCGATCTTAGCAATAAATAAATACTATTTCCCCAATAACGAAAGTTGGCTTATTCTAATTTCATATTAGATACCCACCTCAATCATGGAGATATTGATGAGCTTAATTAATACTGAAGTTAAACCATTTAAAACTGAAGCCTATCACAACGGTCAATTCATCGAAGTGAGTGAAGCTGATCTTAAAGGCAAATGGTCTGTATTCTTTTTCTATCCAGCAGATTTTACTTTTGTTTGCCCAACTGAACTTGGCGACCTTGCTGACAACTATGCTGAATTCCAAAAACTAGGTGTTGAAATCTATTCAGTTTCTACTGATACGCATTTCACGCACAAAGCTTGGCACGATTCTTCAGACGAAATCAAAAAAATCCAATATCCAATGCTAGGTGATGCAACTTGGACTTTGGCTAAAAACTTTGAAGTATTAATCGAAGCTGCTGGTATGGCTGATCGTGGTACTTTCGTGATCGATCCAGAAGGCAAAATCCAAATCGTTGAAATCAACGCTGGTGGTATTGGCCGTGATGCACAAGAACTTCTACGTAAAGTAAAAGCTGCGCAATACGTTCACGCTCACCCAGGTGAAGTTTGCCCTGCAAAATGGAAAGAAGGCGAAGCAACACTTGCTCCTTCAATCGACCTTGTTGGTAAAATCTAATCTCGAAGAGATGCGGGGATTGAGTTTCAGTCCCCCACAAAAAAACCACGTCTAAGACGTGGTTTTTTTGTGCTTGTATTACGCGCACAAGAGCGGCGCATAGGCGTATCGCCAGCGCTATGAACTAAGACTTTGCCGTCACGATAAACAAACCCGACCCAAGGGACAGTGTCGTGGTCATAAAACGCTGATCTTGTTTGACAATGTTCATAAATTCCTGAACTTCTGCCGCATGTGATATCACATTGTCCACGATCAATACATGCCCTGCTTGACTCAACATCTGTCGCAAATCAGGCCAATAACTCACATACGCATCGCGCTCAGCATCTAGCAAAATAAGATCAAACTGTTGCTCGGCATGATCACGCAAATAGTCTTTTGCATCCCCAACCCAAAAATCAATCACATCGTGCAATGCCAACTCTGTGGCATAACGCTTGGCCTGTTCGGTACGACTGGCTTCAATTTCCAATGTGGTCAAGCGACCACCTGTGGCTTTGAGCGCATCCGCCATCCACAGTGTGGAATAGCCCGTCGACGTCCCAATCTCTAAAATCCGCTGTGACTGTTGGATGCGGATCAGCATGGCAATATATTGTGCCGAATCTGGCTCGATATTACGATAACGCTTAATTCGATCTGCTTGCTGGGCATCATGCTGCATAAAACTACGGTATAACTCAGTAATACGATCAATAAAACCTGCACTTAAACTCATGATACTCATTTCCCTGAACGTTGCATCAGAATTCAATCATGCCATTACTTGAGGTCAATCCAATGACATGATGCGATACAACTAAACCACTTCCTGTTCAAGCTTAAAGCGTGGCACCAGACTGCCATCCGCTAAGCTCACCTGTTCAACAAACATACTTAATGGACGAATCCAGATTGAATAATCTGCATATAAACACTGATATACCACATGTGCTTCCTCAGTTTCACTATGTTTAGCCACATGGAATACCTGATAAAGCTGACCTTTGTAGTGACGATAAATCCCGCGTTTAAGCTGCATCTGACTTGAAACCTAGTTAAAAATATTGAATCTATTGTAATAACAAAGCCCTAGCAAACCAATCTCACGCTACAAAAAATAAGCCAACCCGATCAGGATTGGCTTATGCTGACGTGGATGGGTGATTACTTTAAATACGTTTCGACCAATGCCATCCAACAATTGGCACCGAGTAAAATATTTTCATCGTTAAAATCATAATACGCGTTGTGAATGGAACAGCCTTGAAAAGCGCCTTCTCCATTGCCTAAAAAGAAATAACATCCTGGCACCACATCCATCATCAAAGCAAAATCCTCTGAGGTCATAAACTTTTGGCTCAAGGGTTGGACCTCTAAACCTGTATTATGCGCAGTCAGGGCTTGGGTTAAAGTCGCGGTTTCCGCACGGCTATTGTTAACAGGCGGCACTAGATAATCCAGATCTAAGTCAATCTTAACGTTAAAACTCAACTCGATGCCTTTGGCGATTTGATCTAAGCGTTCAGTAATTTTCTCCATCACTGCCTCAGTATCGGTGCGGATACTGATTTGAATCACGGCCTCATTGGGGATGATGTTATAGGCCGTCCCTGCATGAACCGATCCCACACTGATCACGGCGTACTCCTGCACCCCAAGATTACGTGACTTGATGGTTTGTAGGGCTTGAATAAATGTTGCCGCGGCAGGAATCGGATCATGGGTCAGCTCTGGAATACCGCCATGCCCACCCCGCCCTTTGATGGTACAAACCACTTTTTGCAAGGCCGCCATCATGGTGCCCTCTTGCACAGCAATTGTACCGATCGGAATACCAGGCATATTGTGCAAAGCATAGACCGCATCACAGGGGAACTTTTCAAATAAACCATCTTCGATCATGCTCCGCGCACCCGAGAGGGTTTCTTCTGCCGGTTGAAAGATCAAATTGAGAGTGCCATTAAAACTGATATTTTCCGCAATCAATTTGGCGGCAGCGAGTAAAATCGTGGTGTGACCATCATGACCACAGGCATGCATCTTGCCCTCAATCTTACTCACATAACTAAAATGGTTTTTCTCCTGCATCGGCAGCGCATCCATGTCGGCACGAATTCCCAAGCGCTTGCCATCCTTGCCTTTTTTCAGTACCGCCACCACGCCATGCCCACCGATATTGCGATGGACTTTATAGCCATAGGCACTGAGATGATCTGCGACCAATTGTGCCGTCTGAATGGTATCGCCTTCTAACTCAGGATGTTGATGGATGTGATGCCGAATCGCGATAAAACTTTCTAATAGATGTGATTCCATATGTATTACGTCCTTGATTGTCATTGTGTTGCATGAATTGTTGTTTTGGATTGAACTCAGATCTCAGCATTGAACAGTGCGTTAAAAGTAGCTTATGTTGAAGTTGGCTATTCCACCACCTGACTTGCTTATTCCACCACAGTATTCAGCGAGTTTTTAAAACGAAATAGTTTCGGTGAGGTTTCCTTCATTTTCAATACCGCGACAATCCCGATCAGCACTCCAAACATCAGGTAATACGCGGGTGCGGTACGATCAAATACTGAGATCAGCCAAGTGACAATAAACGGTGCGAAACCACCAAACAGCATGACCGCCATATTGTAGGCGATCGACATTGAAGTGGTCCGTCCCAGCACATGGAACTGTTCTGAAATCGCTGCAGGCGATGGACCAAACATCACCGCGATGCCAGTGCAGAGTACGGCTTGCATTAGAAATAAACGTCCAAGTGATGGTTCGGCAATGACAAAATGATATAGCGGCAACACGGCAAACAATAAAATCAATAGGCCAGTCATCAATACCGGTTTACGTCCAATCCGATCGGAAAGTAATCCAGCCAGAGGAATAACCAACATCATGATCGTGACCGCCAAGGCTTGAATAAACAGCACGTCACCCATGTTTAACCCCAGTTTGGTATGCGCAAAGGTTGGGGTATTGACCAACACAACATAGAATGCGGCGGTGGCGCTGATGGTCAGGCCCATACTGAGGATGATTTCTTTTAAGGAGCTGGTCACGGTATGTCGTATGGTCGCGGTACTGTTTTTAGCAGCCGCTTTACTCACCGTATATTCTTCATTTTCATCTAAATGGCTACGAATCCATAAACCCACGGGACAGATCAACAAACCAATAATAAAGGGAATACGCCAGCCCCAAGATTCTAGGGTCTCGGTGGTCATAAAGTGATTCACTGCGGCTGCAATCGCTGAACCGCAGAGCACTGCCAAACATTGACCAAAGAATTGCCATGATCCATACAGGCCTTTTTTATCTGCCGGTGCAGCCTCGACCACAAATGCAGTCGAGCTGGCATATTCTCCACCTGTGGCGAAACCTTGTAACATGCGCGCGATCACGATGAGGATCGGTGCGGCAACGCCTATACTGGCTGCAGTCGGTGCAAAGGCAATCATCGCCACCGCCACGGTCATCATGGCGATAATCAAAAGCAATGCCGCCTTGCGACCATGCTTATCGGCATAATACCCAATCAAAATCCCGCCAACCGGTCGCATGAGGAAGCCCACGCCAAAGGTACCGAGTGCCAATAACAACGAGGTGAGTTCATTTTTTTCAGGGAAAAACAATTTGGCGATGGTGGTTGCCAAGAAGCCATAGACTAAAAAGTCATACCATTCCAAGGTATTGCCTATGACCGCCGAAATAACTTTCTTTTTAATATCCTTTTCCATCCTGATCATCCTTGTTATATACGTTATTTTAATGATGCCTATGCCACTTTATATCGTCGCCGCAGCAGGCTGGCGGCGTGCAAGGGGTATTTATTCTGAGGGTCTCTACAATAACCGGTCTTGGCTCAGTCCTATGACAAGCGCGATGATGAAAATAAAGCTTGGATTTGGGCTGCTGCCAACCACGGCAGTATTATGTCTATTCTAATGTTTATTATTTAATCTAAGTACACAATCTGTAAAAATAGATGGGTTATTATTTAGAATCCAATCACGCTCTGATCAAGAAGTTAAATCCCTCGCACAATCGAATAACGCACTCCCCTTGGCGAAGCAGCGTCATCATTGATCCCATAATTCGGCTGTAAAAGAGATTGAAAATCATTGCAGCAACCTTTATAGCTGCATGTCACATCATGTTAAGAAATACTGCTTTGAAGCATTGTTCAAATTGGTAATGTGATGATATTCAAGCTAAAGTAGCCGCACCGAGTTTTGAGTTAATTTTGCGATGTCTTTTTCTCAACACCATGAAAAACATTATATTCACCGCGCGGGTTGGTTACGTGCATCTGTTTTGGGTGCCAACGACGGGATTATCTCGGTCACCAGTTTAGTGATGGGCATGGCAGCCAGTGGCGCATCATCACAAGTATTATTTATTACCTGTGTCGCCGGTTTAATTTCAGGCGCGACCTCCATGGCTGCTGGCGAATATATCTCTGTCAAATCGCAGTCCGATATTGAAGAAGCCGATTTAAAAATAGAAGCCCGTGAGCTAAAACATAACCCACATCTTGAGCTCAAAGAACTGACCCATATTTATATTCACCGTGGTCTTGACCCTGATTTGGCGCATGAGGTTGCGGTACAACTCACGGCCAAAGATGCTTTAGGCACGCATGCTCGAGATGAAATCGGCATCAATGATGTGACCTCTGCCAAACCCTTGCAAGCGGCAGGCTCTTCGGCGATTTCATTTTCTTTGGGCGCATTATTTCCGATGTTTTCGATCCTGATCAGTCCTGAAGCGTATTTATCTTGGACGGTGATGATCGTTGGGGTTCTTTCCTTGGCATTATTGGGCGCTGTCTCTAGCTATTATGCTGGCACCTCCATGCTCAAAGGCAGTGTTCGGGTTTGTGTTTGGGGCATCTTGGCAATGGCATTTTCCAGCTGGATCGGCTCCATGTTCCAAGTCGCAGCAATTTAAACTAGATGATTTTTTCATTCATATAGCGCCAGTAACGCTTAGGCACATATTGAATATGCAGCTTAATGTTTTGTCTGGCGCTAATATTCACGCTTCTAAAATAATCTTTCCATAACTGATCATAATGGAGTTCATCTGGATCAAGCTCAATACTGAACTGTTGACTGAAGCCTGTCTCGATATGGCGATCGATGTGGCTGGCATCTAAATCGACCTGATGCACCTGTTCCAAATCATAGAAGATGCCATAGCGGCGTTGCTCATCGTAGATCAACCACTTTTGATCTTGGTAACGGTTTTTAAAATGCCGTTCAATAATCGGTAGCACATTAAAATCTGGTCGCACCAAACCGAGATAAATTCCGTCACGGGTTTTCTTAAAGCGCACAAAGGCCTCCATCCGATGCTTTTCACGTCCGACTTGTTTCGCCCACTGTGACACAGCCAAGACATCGGCATGGCCATAGTCCTTTTCGACCGCATGCTTGGATTGAAACACGTACACGGCAAATGCAAATAAATGTTGGAAGGCCACATCCTGTTCTGACAAAAAACAATAATAAAAACGGCGTAATCCTGAACTCGACAAACGCGAACTCAGTCCCGTCCAGACCCGTTTTGCATGTGCCTCATTGGCCGTGACCTCGATCACCTCATCAAATAAACCTGCCTGTTGCTGACTGGCCGTTAACTGCACATCAAATTCTTTAAAGGTAAAAGCCCGATAAATACAGCTCAACAATCCTGGCATACTGCCATCAAAGCGATATTGCGGCATGGCTAAAATCCAAAGCCCAATTGTGGTGACAACTGCTGAGTATATTTGGATTGACCTGATTGCAAGATTTGTTGTCGAATTTGGCTGGGCAAACGATCTTGGCTCAGCCGTGGACTATCCACACAATGTATAAAATGCTGTGCCCGCGAATACGCAATGCCCATACGCTTTAACTGATCCACATGAATCTTGCCGAAGCGTCTGGCCTGAATGATTTTTTTAGCAGAGCGCACGCCGATACCTGGCACACGTAAAATCATTCGATAATCTGCCCGATTGATATCGATTGGGAATTGCTCTGGATGACGCAGTGCCCAAGACAGTTTAGGATCAACATCGAGATCCAAATTTGGGTGTGCATCATCAACCAACTCTGTTGCAGAGAAACCATAAAATCGCATTAACCAGTCCGACTGATATAAACGATTTTCGCGCAGTAAAGGCGGCGCAGAACCCACGGCTGGCAGTGCTTGTTCGGTGGCATTGATCGGGATATAGCCAGAGTAATACACGCGTTTGAGTTTAAACTCTTTATAGTGTCGATCTGCCATCAAGATCACATCTTGATCGGTCTCATCTGCTGCACCCACCACCATTTGAGTGGTCTGTCCAGCAGGCACAAACTTCGGCACCGACTTGATCAGTTGTGATTCGTCTTTGAGTTGGATCATCCGATCGCGCACAATGCCCAAGTCTTTTTGCACCTCTTGATGATTTTTCTCAGGCGCAAAACGTTCTAGCCCTGCCGCCGTTGGCATTTCTAGGTTGATGCTCATCCGATCGGCATACAGTCCA
>JASLIY010000320.1 GCA_030152675.1 Acinetobacter sp. | reverse complement strand
GCGGGTGGTCAACCCAAATATTCACAAGACTTTGCCCCGCTGCCAGAGGGGATTCAACATATTGCCTATAACGATATCGCCGCTGCGGAAGCTGCGATCGATGCCCAGACCTGTGCGGTAATCGTTGAGCCGATTCAAGGTGAGGGTGGCGTCATCTCCGCTGATGTTGAGTTTTTAAAAGCACTACGCGCACGTTGTGATGCGACTGGTGCGGTACTGATCTTTGATGAGGTGCAAACCGGAGTCGGACGTACCGGTGCGTTATATGCCTATATGAACAGTGGCGTCACACCAGATATCTTGACCACGGCCAAAGCCTTAGGTGCCGGGTTCCCGATTGGGGCAATGCTGACCACGGATCGTTTTTCAGCGCACTTTGTGGTCGGTGATCATGGGACGACCTATGGCGGTAACCCTTTGGCCAGTGCTGTCGCAACTGCGGTACTGGATTTTATCGATCGTCCAGAAGTGTTAGATGGGGTGAAGCAGCGTCATCAGTGGTTCGTGGAAGGTTTAAACCGACTCAATGCCGAGTATCAGGTCTTTGATCAGATTCGTGGTGAAGGCTTGCTGTTGGGATGCGTACTTCAACCTCAATATGCCGGACAGGCCAAAACGATAGCTCAACTCGCGGGTGAGGAAGGGGTGTTGGCATTGATCGCAGGGCCAAATGTACTGCGGTTTACCCCGTCTTTGATTATTCCAAAACAAGATATCGAAGAAGGTTTATTGCGTTTAGGACGTGCCTTGGCGCGTTTTGTCGGAAAGTAAAGCCGTCTGCAAGGCCAAAGATGAAGACGACGCACACGCTGAATTTATCCAAGATCGTGTGCGTCGTGAAGGCCAAACAGCAGGAGCGTAAGGACGTTTGAGACAGTTATGCCGTCTAAGCCAAGGAAAATAGCGCTCCAAGGACAGTAGGGAAATAGGTGACGCATTATGATGATCGTAAGACATGCAGAACATCGGGATATCGATGATATCTATATCCTGGCGGTAAAGTCGGGGGTCGGAATGACCTCCTTGCCGTCCAATAAAGAAATATTAGCCGCGCGGATCGCACGCACGCGTAATACCCTTGATGGCCAATTGCCTCGTGGTGAGCAGGGATACTTATTTGTACTCGAAGATACTGAACTGAACCGCGTGGTGGGGATGAGCGGGCTAGAAGTGGCTGTGGGCTTAAACGAGCCTTTCTATAACTTTCATGTCGGCAGACAAGTACATGCCTCACAAGCCTTAAAGGTTTATAAAACCTTAAACACCTTGTTTTTAAGTAATGACCATACCGGTTGTAGTGAACTGTGTACCTTGTTCTTGGACCCAGACTTTCGCGAACATCAAAATGGCAAGTTGTTATCAAAAGTACGGTTTTTATTTATCTCTGCGTTTCAGTCCTATTTTGAAAAAAAACTGATCGCCGAGATGCGGGGTTTTTCGGATGAAAATGGTCGTTCAGCCTTTTGGGATGCACTGGGCCATCATTTCTTTAATATGGATTTTGCCACAGCAGATTACTTGAGCGGGATCGGTCAAAAAGTCTTTATCGCTGAGCTGATGCCGCGCTTTCCAGTCTATATCGACTTATTGCCAGTCTCTGCACAAAAGGTCATTGCCCAAGTCCATCCACAAACCAAGCCCGCGTTTCATGTGCTGGAGTTAGAAGGACTGCAATACGAAGGCTATGTCGATATCTTTGATGCAGGACCGACACTGGAAGCTGAAATCAAAAATTTACGTGCTGTCAAAGACAGCAGTCTGCGGCAGATCAAGATCGTGGAAAACGTTGAAGCACATGCAACCAGTTACTTGGTAGCCAATGACCAGTACAACGATTATCGCGCCATCTTGGCCAATACGCGTTTGGATCAAAGCTGCATTGAGTTGACCTTGCAGCAAGCTCAAGGGCTTGAACTTAAAGAAGGCGATCAAGTACGCGTCTTGCCACTGAATACCACGGAGTAAATCGTATGTCTCAAGGAAACTTATTGATTAATGGCACATGGTCTGCGGGTCAGGGTGCAACACTGAATAAATATAATCCCGTCACTCAGCAGCAGATTTGGCAGGGGCAAGAAGCGACAGTCGCAGACGTCGAGCGTGCCACTCAAGCAGCACGCCAAGCTTTTGTGACATGGGCACGTCGTCCAGTGGCTGAACGTATTGCGGTCGTGGCGGCATTTTCTGCACAACTTGAACAACATAAGACTCAATTGGCTGAAGTGATTAGTCAAGAAACCAGTAAGCCGTTGTGGGAAACACTGACCGAAGTCCAAGCCATGATCGCTAAGGTTGCGATTTCTATCCGTGCCTATGCTGAGCGTACTGGTGAAAGTTCATCTCAGTTGCCGGACGGTGTTGCGTCTTTGCGTCATCGACCACATGGTGTATTGGCGGTGTATGGACCTTATAACTTTCCGGGACATTTACCCAATGGTCATATCGTACCGGCATTGATTGCGGGCAATACCATTCTGTTTAAGCCGAGTGAGTTGACGCCGTGGACCGCAGAACTCACTCTGCAACTGTGGCAAAAGGCCGGCCTGCCAGCAGGTGTGATCAATCTATTGCAAGGTGGACGTACCACGGGTGAGGCGTTGGCTCAGGCCGAGGGAATTGACGGGGTATTGTTTACCGGTAGTGCACAGACGGGCGCGATCTTGCATCGTCAATTGGCAGGTTCACCTGAAAAAATCTTAGCTTTGGAAATGGGCGGCAATAATGCCCTGATCATCGATGAGATCCAAGATCTTGATGCTGTGGTGCATTTGGCAATTCAGTCTTCCTTTATCTCAGCCGGTCAGCGTTGCACTTGCGCACGACGTATTTTGGTGAAGCGTGGCGAGCAGGGAGATGCCTTTATCAAGCGCTTGGTTGAAGTCACGCAGCAATTGCAGATCGGAGCATGGGATGCCGATCCGCAACCGTTTATGGGGGGCGTTATTTCAGTACATGCGGCAGAGCAGATCGTCAAAGCGCAGCAGCAGTTGATCGACTTAGGCGCTAAAGTCTTGTTAGCACTCAAACCGATTCAGGCCAACAGCAGCTTACTCAGCCCAGGTATTTTAGATTTAAGTGATGTTAGCGACGTTCCAGATGAAGAATACTTTGGACCACTGACCAGCATCTACCGTTATGACGATTTTGATCAGGCGCTGCAATTGGCCAATGCGACCCGATTTGGTTTGTCATTGGGCTTGGTCTCACCGGATCGTGCTCTGTTTGAACGAGTGTTGGTTGAAGGGCGCGCAGGGATTGTAAATTGGAATAAGCCCTTGACCGGTGCATCAAGTGCCGCACCTTTTGGTGGGGTTGGTGCATCTGGAAATCATCGCGCCAGTGCCTACTACGCTGCAGACTACTGTGCATGGCCGATGGCATCTTTAGAAAGTGAGCAGGTCAGTTTACCCGCCACATTATCACCCGGCATTGTGCTGTAACGGATTTGAGCGGAGAAAAAAATGTCAGGTTATGAAATAAATTTTGATGGATTGGTGGGGCCGACACATCATTACGCAGGTTTGTCTTTTGGTAATGAGGCTTCGACCAAACATCGTCATCAGCGCTCCAACCCTAAACTTGCTGCACAGCAGGGCTTATTGAAAATGAAAGCTTTGGCTGATCTCGGCTTAAAGCAAGGTGTCTTTGCACCGCAAGAACGACCGCATGTACCGACATTGAGAGCACTGGGTTTTCGGGGTTCGGATCATCAAGTGATTGAAACAGCGATGAACCGTTCTCCTGAACTATTATCTGCACTGAGTTCAGCCTCATGTATGTGGACGGCCAATGCTGCAACTGTATCGCCTTCAGCTGATAGTGCTGATGGGCGTTTGCATTTTACTGCGGCCAATTTAAATAATAAATTTCATCGTTCGATTGAGCATCCGACCACCAGCAAAATCTTGGCAGCGATGTTCAATGACGAGCGTTATTTTGCACATCATGCTGCACTACCGCCTGTGGCGTTGTTTGGTGATGAGGGTGCAGCCAATCACAATCGCCTCGGTGGGGCATATGACCAAAGCAGTATTCAGGTCTTTGTTTATGGGCAGCAACATTTTTCATCGGCCAATGGCCCAAAACGTTATCCCGCCAGACAATCTCTAGAAGCCAGTGAAGCCGTGGCGCGCTTACATCAACTTGATCGCAATAACACGGTATTTGTGCAGCAACATCCCGATGTCATTGATCAGGGGGTGTTTCATAACGACGTGATTGCGGTCAGCAATCAAAATGTTTTATTTCATCACCAACATGCTTTCTTAAATCAAGATCAAGCTCTACATGAAATTCGCGTAAAGATGGAGCGCTTGGGGCATGCGTTTATTTCGATCGAAGTGCCGGATCGCCGTGTTTCCGTGGCTGATGCGGTTTCCACGTATCTATTTAATAGTCAAATTTTGACCCGTGCCGACGGGGGAATGACCATCGTTGTGCCTGAGGAATCGCGTCAAAATAGCGCGGTGTGGTCTTATCTCAATGACATGATTCAAATGGGTACCCCGATCGACGATATTAAAGTATTTGATTTGCGTGAAAGTATGCGTAATGGCGGCGGACCAGCCTGTTTACGCTTACGTGTCGCGGTCAACCAAACAGAACTCGATGCGATCAATCCGAATGTGTTGATGAATGATGCGTTGTTTAGCCGTCTCAATGTTTGGGTGGAACGGCATTATCGTGATCAATTAACCCAAGCCGATCTCGCAGATCCTGAACTGCTGCTACAGAGTCGCAGTGCCTTAGATGAGTTGACCCAGATTTTGAATTTGGGTTCAGTTTACCCTTTTCAGAACTAAGCGCGTCAGCAGTCGGTGATCAATCAAAATAAGTCGAATTGAGCAGAAAAATAGCAACAGCACTCAAAGCCAGCAGGGAGTACGAGAAAGCCTATGATTGATTTTTTAAAGCTATTATTGGCGCAGCAGACGCCGGAGATACGCCAAGGACATCTGCCACACCTCTCCTGGGAATGGCGAGATGAAGGAATCTTGGTGTTGACACCCCAGCACAGTTATGAAAAAAGCGTGGTGTTGTCGGCTGGGATTCATGGCAATGAAACAGCCCCGATTGAGTTGTTGGCACAATTGTGCCAAGACTTGCTGCATGGGCGTTTGAACCTTGCGGTGAAGTTGCTGTGTATTTTGGGAAATCCGGCTGCGATTCGATCCGGTCAACGCTATGTTGAAAATGATATGAATCGCATGTTTTGCGGTGGTTACCGTCAACTGCCGGACGGAGATGAGCCGCGCCGTGCTGCCTTACTCGAGCAGACGCTGCGAGCGTTCTTTGCAGATTGCCCTGCAGAAACGCGCTATTATCACTTTGATTTACATACTGCGATTCGTTCTTCCTTGTTGCCGACTTTTGCTTTATTTCCTTATCAAACGCATGCCTATGACCAACAGGTATTACAGTGCTTGGAGGCGGCGGAGCTTGATGCCATTGTTTATCACAATGCTGAGGCACGCACCTTTACTCATTTTAGTAGTTCTAATTTTCAGGCCGCCAGTGTGACCTTGGAGTTGGGGCAGGCCAAACCCTTTGGCGCCAACGACTTGAAGCAGTTTCAAGCGATCGATCAGGTCCTTCGTGCTGTGGTCAGTGAGCAAGCTTTAGCACCGCGTCAAAAAGTACGTTTGCGTCAGTTTAAAGTGATTGACTCAATCATCAAAAGTTCTGAAGATTTTCAACTCAATTTGGCTGAGGATGCTGCAAACTTTACCGCCTTTGAACAGGGGCAGGTGATTGCAACCCAATCCATACCCGCTGTGGGATTATTAGATCCGCGTGATATTAGCGTGGATCAGATCGAAGTGCCTTTAGCGCATGAGCCGATTGAAGATGCTGCTGAAACAGATATTTTGTTTGCCCAGCGCACTGAAAATCACGATTATGTGGTCAGCCAAGCGCAAGTGTTTATTTTATTTCCCAATGCCAAAGTTAAACTTGGATTGCGCGCGGGCTTGGTACTCGAAGAAATTTAAGTGGGGTGTGGTCGCAAGATTTGAGCATCTTGCGGCTTGAATCTGGATTTGGCTGTATAAAGTCGATCGCGAAGCAACGAAAGTTGCTGAAAATAAGCACGAAATGGGCTATACTGTCGCGCCTAGATGTTCTTGCTTTATTGACACTAGGGCTATACCCACTCTCTCACAGACCTAAGGCTTATATTTGAGCCTGATAAATTCCGTGGATTATCAAGATTTTCTCGCGCTGTGAAAATCTTATCATGAGATAAAACACAAAATAGACTGAGTAACT
>JASLIY010000305.1 GCA_030152675.1 Acinetobacter sp. | reverse complement strand
CCTTGCCTCAGATCCACGTAGCACGGCAAATAGCGCTGCCACTCAAAAGCGCACTGACAATATCAGCACAGCGGCAACCCCTGCTAGTGCGGCATTGAGTACAGCAGCACAAGCGCAAGTGACGCCTCCACAACAAGACACACTGCACACAGATGCCAATGCATTGAGCAGCAGTCAGGCCAGTGATGTCATGGATCAGTCTGCAGATCAGGCACTTGCAGCATCTGCTACAGATCCAGCAGCAATGCCCACGCCTGTAGAGGACAGCTCGGCTCAATCCTCAAGCTCAAAGTTGCAAATCAACAATGACCAAGGCTTTTTTCAACTGCTGTCCGTAGATAGCTTGGCGCTGAATTTGCTGATTTTCTTTTTACTCGGCATCTTATTGGCCTTCTTACCCTGCTCACTGCCGCTGATTCCGATCTTGTCTGGCATCATCGTACAACGTGCTAGTGGTTATAAAGCGGTGGCCGTGGCTTTAAGTTTTGTGATCAGTATGGCCTTGGTGTATAGCATCATGGGCATCGTGGTTGCTGAGATTGGCTACAGTTTCCAGCGCTGGTTCCAAAGTCCGCTAGTGATCGGATTATTTGCGCTCATCTTCATGGCCTTGGCACTGAACCTATTTGGTCTGTATCAAATCTCAATGCCACAAAAGATGATGGATGCGCTTGACCGCCTGCAAAACAAGCAAAAAGGTGGCACGCTGTTCGGTGCCATCATCATGGGTGCACTATCTGCACTGATCGTCGGACCATGTATGAGTGCACCGTTAGCCGGGGCCTTGTTATTTGTTTCGCAAAGTCAAAGCGCAGTCTTGGGCGGGGTGTACTTATTTATTCTCGGTCTAGGTCTGGGTTTACCGCTATTTATTGCCAGTGTCTTTGGCGCAAAATATCTGCCTAAACCGGGCATGTGGATGGATCGGATCAAAGTCGGTTTCGGTTTTGTGATGCTGATGGTGGCGGTGTACTTTATTCGCCCGATGATTCCGTCCACTTTTTACTACGCGCTGTTGGCGGTGTTATGTCTGGTACTGGTGATTTATCTGATCAAGATTCGCCGTAGCACCACACATAAAATGGCCAGTGGCAGCTTGATCGTACTGGCAGCATTGAGTCTAATCGCCGGCATTTGGAATATTCAAAACAGTGTTCAAGCCTATCAGGTACAACATTCAAGTCAGGAACTGCTGACATGGAGCAAAGTCACCACGGCGCAAGAACTGCAAGTGGCGATGGCCGACGCAGCACAGCAACAACGTCCGATCCTGATCGATGTTTACGCCGACTGGTGTACTGCATGTCAGCCGATCGAAAAAGAAGTGTTGCCACGTGCCGATGTACAAGCCGCTTTGGCTGGACGCACCCTGATCAAACTAGACTTGACTGACTATGAAGAATCCCAAGACTTGATCTTGAAACAACATCAAATTTTAGGGCCTCCGACCTTATTGCTCTTAGATGCCAAGGCCCAAGAGCAACGCGATCTACGCTTAACCGGTACGTTCTCTGCGGCGCAATTGCTGAAACAATTGCAGCAACACGGTCAATAAGGAGATCGCGATGTTAAGTCCACAAGCACTGCATTTGGGTCCGCTGATGTTGCCATGGGGTTTAGTGATCGCATTGTCGAGCTTATTGCTGGCCTTGTGGATCACGGGCCTGTTCAAACACAAGTTTGGCTATCAAGCAGCACAGTGGAAATTATTTAAAGATTCGATTTGGGCGGCAGTTTGGATTGGCTTGATCGTGGGGCGTCTGGTGTTTGTGGCGCTGAATTATCAAATCTATCTGGCACACCCAATTGAAATCATCAAAATCCAAGACAAAGGCTTTCACTTCTTTAGTGCCGCCTTTGCCGCGGTGGCCTGGTTATTATGGAAAAATCGCCATGCGCACTTGGGCGCGGTGGCGCTGTTTATGGCCATTGTGATCATGGTGTCCAGCGCTGGCTATTGGATGCAAAATCAAGCCCAACGTGAATACCAAAACTTTCCTGAAGTGGCACTGCATGATCAACAAGGACGTCCGATTGTATTAACCCAATATATTGGCAAGCCGACCGTGATCAACCTCTGGGCCAGTTGGTGTCCACCCTGCCATCGTGAGATGCCGGTACTGCAACAGGCACAGACGGATCACCCCGATGTACAGTTCGTGATGATTAACCAAGGTGAGGAACTCTCGAAGATCCAAGCTTATTTTAGTCAGCAACAATTGCAGTTTAAGCATGTACTGCTCGATCCTGAGGGCAAAACCCCACAAGCGACTGGCATGTATGGCTTACCGAGTACTCTCTTTTTTGATGCGCGTGGGCAATTGATCAGCACCCATATGGGGGAAATCAGTCATGCGGTGCTGGCGCAGAAAATTGAAAAAATCAGACAACATTGAATGAACCATTTTTAAACTTGATACAACAAGGAAGACGCTTGATGCATAGTCTTAAACTTAAACAGCGTGTACAACGCGTAATGAAACTCAACCTTATCCCTGCTGCCATGTTGAGCGTGGGCTTATTGAGTGGTTGCGACAGTTTTGCTCAGTCAGAATCAGGGGGAGCGCTAAAACAGCATCTTGAAAAACAGGGCTATAACTTTGTCAAACAAATTGATGCACCTGAAGGACTGATCGGTTGGACGGGGCATAAAGATGAATATCCGTCTACGATTTTTATTTCCAAAGATCAAAAACACTATATCGTCGGTGATTTATTTGATGCCAACGACAAGAACTTGACCGAGCAAGCGATTGAAACGCATGTGAAAGGTGCGGTGCTGGATCAGATCTGGCAAAGCCTCGAACAGTCCACTTGGATTCAAGATGGTAAAGCCGATGCGCCGAAGATCATTTATGTGTTCAGTGATGTGAACTGCCCCTACTGTCATACCTTCTGGAAACAAGCTCGCCCTTGGGTGGATGCGGGTAAAGTGCAATTACGCCATATCATGGTCGGCGTGATTCGTCCAAGCAGTAAGGCACAGGCCGCTACGATTTTAAACAGCGCTGATCGGGCTGAAGTATTTAAGCAATATAATATTGCCGCAATGAAAACCAAGATCAAAGAAATGCCGCAAATTCCAAAAGAGCTCAGCGACAAGATTGATCATAATGCGGAGTTAATGGATAAATATGGCTTCTATGCGACTCCAGCCATTGTCTGGAAAAATGCCAAAGGTGAAATCGAAAGCCAACAAGGTGCGCCGAAAGATCTAAACAAAATCTTTGAATAATCCAAACCTGTGATCAGAAAACAAAAGAAGCGCCGTGGCGCTTCTTTTGTTTTTGGCGTTTAGCCCTAGGGTCTGTTGACATTTCATCTATGGTTGCGGCAGTGACTATTTTTAGGCGATACAAGGCATGGATTAAGAAATTTAGTCATTCTAAATGATTGATCCATAACACAGTAGCGGCAAAAAATAGCCTGCCCCGAAGGGTTA
>JASLIY010000294.1 GCA_030152675.1 Acinetobacter sp. | reverse complement strand
GTGGCGGTACGCCCTGCGACAAAGGCAAGATTATCGTGGGGAATTTCATCGAGTATGATTTTCACCGGTACACGCTGTGCTAAACGCACCCAACTAAAGGTCGGGTTCACATTGGCCAATAACCCAGATGCCGTGCTGCGTTCACGGTCTTCAATCCCCGATGCAATGCCCTGCACATGGCCTTTTAATTTTTTGGAATCGCCCATCAACTGTACTGTGGCTTCATCCCCGAGATGAATCTTGTTGAGCTTGGTCTCTTCAAAATAGCCCACCACATACAGTTGTTTACGGTCGAGTAAAGCTGCAACCGCCTGCCCCACTTTGACATAATTCCCAACACGCAAATCAAAATTGGATAATGTTCCATCCGCAGGTGCCACAACTTCAGCACGATTGAGATTCAGCTCTGCCAAATGTAAATTGCTGTTGGCAGCTTCGATAAAAGCATGCTGTTGTTTGATATTGGCCTGTGCTTGGGTCACTGCTGCCTGTAGCTGTTGATACTCCGCATGGCTTTGATCCCGCACCGCCATCACTTGATCACGTTCTTGTTTGGAAATGGCCCCATCCATCAGGCTGGTATAACGATTGGCATTTTTATCGGCCAATTGAATATTGGCTTGGCCCTTCGCCACATTGGCTTGGGCCTGAGCCAGACTGGCCTCGGCTGCAGCTAAACCAGAATTGGCTTTGGCCAGATCAGAGCGTGCCTGAGCCACTTCGATGGTCTGACGTGCCAAATCAATTTTAAATAGAGGCTGACCTTTTTTGACATATTGGTTGTCTTGGACCAATACCTCGGTCACCAACCCCGAGACATCAGATGCCACTTGCATCACATCACCGCGCACACGCCCATCACGGGTCCACGGCGCAGCATTGTAGTAATTCCATAAATGTATGATTGCGTACAATGCCATCACCACCACCAGCAACAAGATCACCGGCCGGATCATTTTTTTCACTTCAAATGTGTTCATGTTTTTACCTCAGTGACCGCAGTCACCTTGTCTATATGGATCGGCCTGTGTTAAATACCAGTGCGCACAAAAATTTCATGCATCAACCACAACAACAGCACATAAAAGCACAGATGAAAAATACTCGGAAAAGCAATCCATCCCTGTGCAGTTAAGCGATTGATGACGGGGCTGAGCAGCCGAAATAGCACATAAGCGATGATGGCCTGCACCAACAAGGTCGGGATATAAATGTCATAAAAATTAAACTCACCCATGCACAGCCTCTCCGAGCATGCCTTGCGTATCCGGTGTCGGTGGGACGTTCAGATGACATAAGCTCTGTTGAATATTGTTTAGCGAAATCAAAAAACGTTGTTTGAGCGCTGTGAAATCAGGATCATCCAATGTGCTGAGCACAACACGCAGATGTTGAAACTGCTGTTCAAGTTCTGCGAGTAAAACGGGTGTGGTCTCCCACTGCGCTTCTTTGGCAGCGAAATACAACTGTAAAGTCTGCTGACAATGTGCCCACAACTGCACCAGCTCATGATCTTGTGGCAAAGCCCCGCTCAACTCCTGCAAACGGGTCAGATCAATCACGCTGCTCGATTCGATCAATGCCGCATGGATCGCCTGTTTTAACGCCGCAGACTGTACTGGCTTGGTGTTTAAAACCCCAATCCGATCTAACATACTGCGCAAATGCACTTTAAAACCCAGTCCGTATTGCATATTGATGCTGCTGCGTACCGCACGATAGTGCAACGCCAAAATCCGCCCTGCACTGGTTTCAGGTGACATGGCACGCACCAAGTTGATCACGATCAAAGACACCAACACCCCGAGGATCATGCCAAAGGAGCTATCCAAATAAGACACCGCATCCATGCTATAGCGATTGTGCAAATTCAAGCCCATCATGGTATTGATGCCAAGCACCATGCCGATCGGCATCAGCATTTGATGGGTCATCATCGACACTGAGATCAGTACCATTGGAAATAACACCAAAGCCAATTGCCAAAATGCAGTCACATGCGGGAACACACCAAAGGCATAGATAAACACCAACACAGCCGAGGCGACACTCCCCCACACAAAGATTTTGAGCACTGGCACGGGATTATCCAAGGCCGTCAAAATACATGCCGTCACGGCACCGATTTGCGCCATCATAAAACCAGCTTTCCATCCGGTGACGATCCACATGCCCGTGACGATAAAGGTGATCAGAAAGGCACTCACGCCACCGCGTACTGCCACGCCATGATCACGATGCAAACTCGGATAGGCCGTGGTGATCGCCATCATTTGTGCAGGTAGCTCTTTGTTACCACTTTGAATCCGACGCCAAATCATCATCACCGCCAAAACATTGCTAATAAAATGACGCATATCCATTTTGATGGCGGCTAAAAGCAGTTGTTGTTCAGCATTGGCCATCCGATCAAGTCGCGCAAAGGACGCTGCATAGTCTTGAGGCAAGGCAAATAAATCCTCGTCCTGACTGAGTCTGGCCTGATCTAAAAACGCCAGTACTTGTTCAGATAACTCGGTCAAACCTGCGCTTAAGCGTTGATTGGCAGTGCTCTGTGGCGAGATCTGTTTCAATTGTTTCAGTCGTTCAGACAAGGCCACCAAATTGGCCACCACCAAGGACATTTGATGCAGCATTTCTTGCAGCGCCTTGGTCATGCCATTGAGTTCACCCTTTTCATAATTCAGATGTACCGCCAAGGCATGAATATCGGTACTGTCACGGGTCAATGCCGCCAAGATTTGTACACTGTTGAGCTCAGATTCAGCCTTGAATAAATCCTTAAATAACATTTCACTGTCTTTAAAGGACTGCGTCACACGCTGTTTAATCGCCGCACCGATATGCAATGGAAATAAGCTTGCAGAGACTACGGCACTGGAAATCACCCCAATGGAAATCTCGATCAATCGTGCCATCGCAATATCAAAAATACTGTACTGATCGATATAGGTCACGGCGTTATATACGATCATGGCGGTGGTATAACCGGCCAACATAAACACTGCACTGCGTGGGGTGCGATCAAGCAAAGAGATATACAGCGCAAACCCCACCCAGACCGACAACACCAAGGTAAATAACCACGGGGTATTGATCAGATTGGGCGTCAGAATCAAGGCAATAAACGCACCGGCGGCAGTCCCGATCAAGCGATAAATACACTTGGAAGACACCATGCCCGAATAGGGACTGGCGATAATCAAGACGGTACCGATCGACCACATCGGATTAATCAGATCCAACTCAAAAGATACAAATAATGCCAATATGCCTGCGATGAATGTTTTGGTGGCAAAAATCAAGGCCATCTTTGAAGGTCGAAAGCGGAATAATTCTTGAATCAAAGACATGGCATAGGCTCACAAGCGGCCAATCGCAATCGCATAAAACGCGCACTCCCTCAGTCAGTACAGTCAATAAAAGTCAGTCGCGTAATTTGGCTTAAAACTGTATATATCGTATTTATTTCAAGCTGTTATCCCAGTGCTAGGGCAGCAATACAGCTTGAGCGCACCGATCTGATCGACAGGTACGTGATCAAGGCCAAGGCGCAACGATAGGCAGGGATCAACAGCAGATCGAGATGAGTGCCGGCGATAGAACGACGCGACAGAAACTAAATTGACCCAGATAGATCAACTCAAATACTCACACTCGGATAGTTTCATCGCAATTTTTCCAAATAAATCAAATTTAGTCAATAAAAATATCTCTATTTGATAATGATTAGATTTTTATCGTGCTTTTATTGGATTAAAATTCAATTCAACAGGCTTATTTTTCTCGGCAATGTTTCAATATTTTTGCTATAAGATGAGCTTTGCTTTCATTCAAATGCTTTATGTCCCAGTCGTAGGTAATTCATGGCGCTTTCTAGTTTTGGCAAGATTTTAACTGTACTCGACCTTTTCTCGGTTTCTCGACCGGTGATTAATGTCGACCTTATCTGTGCTGAGCTGGGTCTTTCCAAGCCCACCAGCTACCGCTATTTAAAAGAACTCGTTTCTGCGGATATTTTGCAACGTTTGAGTGGCACCTCAGGTGATTACACCCTCGGACCCAAAATCGCAGTCTTGGATTATATTTCGCGTACCACAGATCCATTGGTACAGATCAGCACGCCCTTTATGCAAGAAATCGCTGAGCGTACCGAACTGTGCTGCTTACTGACCTATTTAAACCGAGATTACTGCATCGATGTGCACCATGAAGTGTATAAGGATGTGCGCTTGCTCTCCTATGGTCGCGGCTGTCCACGCCCAGTCTATATGGGCTCTTCACCGAAAGTCATCATGGCGCATTTGAGTAAGCAGAAAATTCATGATTATTATCAACGTTATGCCGCGCAGCTGAGCCAGCTGGATTTTGCGCATGATGAAGATGCCTTTATTACGAAAATGAGAAAAATCAAAAAACAAAATCATTATTTATCGCATGGTGAACTCGATCCAAACGTTTCAGGCTTGTCCGTTCCAGTAAAATTTTCCAACAAAGAAGCTCCTTTGGCGCTCACCGTAGTGGCATCCAAAAACCGCTTTGAGTTTATTAATATCGAACGCCTGATCGAAATTTTGCAAGAGAATGCAGCCAATATCGAAAAGCGCTTCTTGGAATTATCTGAAAATGATCAACTGGGCAATCACCCCAACCTCGCCCCCTTTAAAATTTAAAGCTCGATACAGCACCGAGAATGGAACTTCTGTGCGATCTATATCAGACTCAATCAAGTTCCACGTGGAAATAACCTGAGCCTCGGCATCCATCCAAAAACACCGATACATAAAAAAACCACCGCGATGGCGGTGGTTCTCAGGGCGCGTCATACGCCAAAATACTTCAACTAGAATGAGCTTAGGGCTGTTTCAGATACGGCCATGCAGCTTTGAGATAACTAAACATCGACCACAAGGTCAAGAATACTGCGGTATACAGCAAGGCATAGGCCAACAGATCCAGCGGTTGCCAATTCAATAAGAATACTGAGATGGCCACCATTTGAAATGCCGTTTTATATTTACCAATGGTCGATACAGCAACACTGGTACGTGCGCCTAATTCTGCCATCCACTCGCGTAATGCAGACACGGTAATTTCACGTGAAATAATCACCACCGCAGCAAAGGCCATTTCGATACTCGGGCGCCATTGCACCAACACAATCAGGGCCGTGGCCACCATCAACTTGTCCGCGACCGGATCAAGAAAACGGCCAAAGGCTGAGGTCTGATTCAATGTTCGAGCCAAATAACCATCGAACCAATCTGTCAGTGCCGCAATAATAAAGATCGCAGTCAAGATCAGATGCCGGGTCATTCCACCCTCATGTCCGCCCACACCAATGGCAGGTGGCCAATATGCAATTAACAAAAAAACAGGGATTAACGCAATACGGGACAGCGTCAAGATATTTGGAATATTCAGGATACGACCTGTAGTCATAGACACCGCCAATTGGCCTCCAAATGATCGATTGATCGGGTGAGTGATCGAGTCAGTTACCGAGTGAGCCAGGTAAATATAAGCGCCTACTTTAAACGATTCAACTCGCACTGTCGACTATGTTGCGCGTACGACAAAGTCGCTGCAATTCAACGCAAGATCCAAGTTAAGTTTACAGATCACAACATGTTTTCAGCTCACGCGATGTAACGCAAGTCTTGAGGTTATTCGCTTACTCATGCAGGGTCTTATAGATGGTGCGCGCCAACATTGGCCCCAAGCCAGGTACAAAGCTTAAATCTTTTTCAGAGGCTTTAAGCACGCCTTGAATCCCACCAAAATGAGTCAACAAGTCACGGCGACGCTTGGGCCCAAGACCCGGAATCGCTTCAAGCACCGAACTGCTGCGGCGTTTATCCCGTTTGGCGCGATGTCGGGTAATCGCAAAACGATGTGCCTCGTCACGGACCTGTTGGATCAGGTGTAGCGCCTTATGATCTTCGGCCAATTGAATCTTGCTGCCATCTGTAAAGTGCAAGGTCTCTAAACCTGGTTTGCGCCCCTCACCTTTGGAGACGCCAACCATATAAGCATCTAAACCCAAGTCTTGCATCACTTGCATCGCCATATGCAACTGGCCTTTGCCACCATCGATCAGTAACAGATCCGGCAGCATACTTTTCTTGTAGCGTCGGGTCAGGGCTTGACGCATCGCGGCATAGTCATCGCCGCCGGTAATATCTTCGATCGCAAACTGACGATAATCGCGTTTGCGTGCGCCCCCACTATCAAACACCACACAAGAAGCAATGGTCGCCTCGCCCATGGTATGGGAAATATCAAAACACTCGATCCGATCAATCGGGCGATCAAGCACTTGTTCTAGTTGATGAAAGCGTTCATTTAACTCAAGATGATTGGCAAGCTTGCCCTTGATGGCATGCTGCACATTCATCTCTGCCAACTCCTGCCACTGCGCACGGGTTTCTCTGACTTTATGTTTGATTTGAATTTTCTTTTCAAACTGTTGCTGTAAAGCCTGCTCCAAGTCCACCGTATTGGGCAAAGCCACATTGACGATCAACTCGGCTGGCACTTCGTCTGCGACTTGAAAGTAAAAGTTGGCAATAAAATCAGACAACATCTGGCCTAAGTCATCATCCAACATATCGGGAAAATAAGACTTACCGCCGAGCATTTTGCCGTTGCGCACATGCATAATCTGCACGCAGGTCACACCGGCTTGGTAGGCGATCGCCAGAATATCGGCTTCGCCTTTGACCCGATAAATGGCCTGTTGCGCTTGGACTTCACGTAACAAACCCATCCGATCGCGATAGAACACGGCCTTCTCAAACTCCAGTGCCTCTGCCGCTTGCTCCATCTTTTGAATCAGCTCTTGGTTGAGCTCTTTGGTATCCCCGCTTAGAAAACGGATCGAGTTATCGACATCGTCTTTATAGGCTTCGGGGCTGATTAGGCCGACACAGGGCGCAGAACAACGTTTGATTTGATACTGCAAACAAGGGCGTTTGCGCTGTGAGAAATAGCTGTTCTCGCACTGCCGTACATTGAACAGTTTCTGCAACACCACTAAGGTGTCACGAGCACTATACGCACTTGGATAAGGACCGAAAAACTTACCCACCTGATGCTTGCCTTTGCCACGACCACTGGCAATCCGTGGATAGGGTTTATCTGCTGAAATAAAGATATAGACATAGGATTTGTCGTCACGCAGCATGATGTTATACGGTGGACGATGTAGCTTGATCAGGTTCTGTTCTAGCAATAAGGCTTCCGTTTCAGAACGCACCACCAAGGTTTCGATATCATAAATGCGTGCCACCAGGGCCTGCGTTTTCGGATGCTCAATGGTTTTAACGAAATAGCTCGAGACACGGTTTTTTAAATTTTTAGCCTTGCCCACATACAGCAACTCCCCCTCCTTACCCAGCATTTTATAAACACCGGGCAATGGGGTCATATTCGCCAAGACTTTTTCGATGTGTCCTCGTGCATTTTCGTTCACAGCAAACCTTTATGACATTTCTCAAGCATTAAAGGTGATGTGATGGTAATAGTTTAGTTTTCAAGCAGTCCCGACGATTTTATTGATATTTCAAGCAAAATACTGCGCTCAGGCAGATTAAATAAAACGTACCTCGCCGGTATGCACGTCATACACCCCACCGACGATGCCCAACTCTTCATTTTCAATCATCTCTTTCAGCACCACACTATGCTCCAAAATATAACTGATGGTATTTCTGACATTCAGCTCAGTCACCGAGAGCACAAAGTTACTGTTCATTCGATAATTAGACTTGTCTTGCTTAACCGCCTTGATGGCCTGCATGATCGGCGCAATAAAATAATGTGCATGTGGTGCGTCTTTGAATTGTGTCAGATCGACATGCTGCTCATACAGCTCACACGCCATATTCACCGCACCACAGTCGGTATGCCCCAACACCACAATCAGTTTGGCCTTTTTGATCTTGCAAGCAAATTCCAAGGAGCCTAAAGTTTTAACGCCGGCGACATTGCCACTCATCCGCAGACTAAATAAATCACCAATCCCGACATCAAAGATACGCTCAGTCGGTGCACGTGAATCCATACAGCCCAAGACGGCTGCAATCGGATGCTGACCGGTTTGCGAGGTGACTTGGATCTGCAAGGCAAAGTCATGGTTGATCGGTTTTTGATTCACAAAGCGTTTATTGCCCTCTTTTAAAATCTCCAACACCTGCTTCGATGTATATTTTTGCTGTACAGCCGCAGTGCTGACTTCGATGCCCAAATGCGGTTGGCTCTCAACCACCCTGCGCTCGAACAGCGGCTCCTGATTAGAAAAACCCATCAATTTGACATGAATATGCCGTTGTTGGGCACTGTGTTGAAACTCATCAATCAACTGTTTCAGATCCGGGTCGATCACCGCTGCCCCAGTACAATCGATAATTAAAGTGGAGTGATTTTTTATTTTACTTAAGGCCTTGATCAAGGTGTGTCGATTTAAAAAACTCATCTGCTCAGACAGGGTAATTCGGGTCATACTGCCATGTACGTGGCGTTCTCTTTTGACTTGAATCCCATGCTTGAAATGATTGAATAAGATAAAAATTAAACTCGCCAAGACACCGATCAGAATGCCTTTTAAAAGATCCGTGGCCAAGATCGCAATCGTGGTGACCAAAAAAGGAATAAATTGCTTCCAACCTTTGCGATACACCGTTTTAAATAATCGCGGGCTGGCCAGTTTAAATCCGGTGAGCACCAGAATCGCCGCCAAAGCCGAGATGGGAATTAAATTGATGATTGGGGTCAGAAACAATACCGCCAACAATAACAGCAAGCCATGAAAGATCGCGGAAAATTTGGTTTGAGCACCATGGCTGACATTGACGGAACTGCGCACAATCACCGAAGTAATCGGCAAGCCACCGATCAGCCCCGACAAGGAATTACCAACCCCTTGTGCGATCAATTCACGATTTGGGGGCGAGACTCTTTTTTTCGGATCGAGTTTATCGGTTGCATCCAAGTTTAAAATGGTTTCCAAAGAAGCCACGATCGCCAAGGTCAGTGCGCCTGTATAGATAATCGATTGGTTCCAATAACTAAAATCCGGCAACATCAACAACTGTCCCAGATCCGGCCAAACTTGTGGGAGCTTAACCAAATGTGTGGCATCGACGGCCAGTTCAGAATGCATCGCCTGCCACATAAAATTCAATCCCGCCGCCGCGATCACGGCCACCAAGGCTGATGGAATTTGCAATTTCTTCAGCTGCCGACTTCGATCCCAAAAGATCATAATCGCGATACTGAGTAGACCAATTGATGCCGTACCCACATCAAAATACTGCCATAACAGAGCGCTATTGCCACGCCAATGCTCTTGGATCAACTCATACTCCAAGCCAAAGATCACCGGCAATTGATTGAAGATCAGGATCAGTCCAATCGCAGCCAACAAGCCGAGGATCACATCACTGGGCACGAAATTGGCAAAAGAACCAAACTTAAAAAAACTCAATAGAATTTGAAAAATACCCGCGATCAACAGGGTCAATAAAAAGGCCTGATAATTGCCCTGCAACTGATCTAACTGAGTCAGCACAATCGCCGTCAGACCGGCTGCTGGACCTGACACACTGATCTGTGAACCACTCAAATAGCCGACCACGATCCCACCAATAATTCCGGCAATGATCCCAGCCATCAGCGGCGCACCAGATGCCAAAGCAATCCCCAAACATAGGGGCAACGCCACCAAAAATACCACCAATCCAGAAACTAAATCTCCAGACACCAGCCATCGATTTGCAAACATTCTCCACCTGCACCTAATCATGATTGAATATGGATCATCTTGCAGACGGAAACGTGAATAAAGTAGAGCTTAATCATCACCAAATATTGGGCCAAAGCATGACATTTACGCGTACTTTCGCTCGCTGTGCCAGCGGCGGTTTGATACAGGTTTCATTCAATATGACACGGCGCTGCGCGGCATTGAGGGGTTTATTTTTTTTTATAAATTCAAAAAAATGTCTGAATTCAAATCGCATCATCAATGCGCGGATTCACCATTTCAAGGACGGATTAGAGATATTTTATTGGATGACTTATGTGAGCTGTCATCCAAATTCAACACGTCTAAATTTTAAATCAAACACATACTTTTCATTTGAATCTATCAAAATCAACTGAATGATTCATTTTTTACATGTCTTTAACAGATCTGTCACGCAAGCCAAGTCGCCCCGACCCGATCAAGATCAGGTCAGGGCGGTAAAGAGTGCGGCGATTTAAGTTGGGGAGAATGAGAACTTCTCAAAACTTCTCAAAACTAAAGATACAGTTTAAAACCCAGATTCAAACTACGCCCAGGTGCTGGCATAAAACTGGTGGCCATGGCATCAAGATAATAGCGGTCGGTGAGGTTTTGAATAGAAAAATTCATCTCTAGGTTTTTATTGATTTTATAGTCCGCAAAGAGATCAACCAGATGCACAGATTGCTGCTTCATTTGCACCGTAGTCGGCGAAGATTGCCACGGTTTATCCAAGTTGCTGATCGGTTTCGAGTGATAACGGTAACGGCTGCCAACAGAAAGACGCTGATCCAACCAATGCGTGCCCACCGTTAAATTGGTTGAAAATTTTGGTGGGTTTTGCACATTGACATACGATCCCATGAAACCACCATTGGTACAATTTGGTGTATTTGCAGTATTCGTCCAGCTGTTGGCTTGGTTACGTAAGGCTTGCGCAAACTTCGCATCACAAGAACGTACTTTTAAATATGAACTGGCAGAGAAGTCAATAAAATAATTGGCCTGTTGATATTTACTTTGCAGTTCGATGCCCTGACTGCTCAACGAATCCATATTACTAAAGGTCATAATCCCCATTTTTGAAGGGTCATAATAACGCGTAATAAAATTATCGATGCTGTTATTAAAATAATTGAGCTTGGCGGTTAAACCGTGTTGGTTATCGTGTTTAAACCCAACTTCCCAGTTATTGGAGAGCTCAGGTTTAAGATCCGCACCAGGCAAGACTTGATGTGTGCCCTGACTGCTTTCAAGCAAAGACGGCAAACGGCTTTGCGCTGTATATTTGACATAACTGCTGAGCGATGGATTGAACTGATACTCCACCCCAAAGTGAGGGCTTAACTGATCAAACTTTTGATCCGGATTATCTTTAAATTGAAAACCGGTCACCACATCAAAACTGTCTTCATCATATTCTGTGATGGATAAGTCGTTGCTGAGGGTATTGTAATGCACCCCATCAAATGGATTATTCGAGTTGGTAAATACAATGCCATTATTTAAACGCGGATCAGTGGCTGCACTAAATTCACCATTTTTATCCGGATACCAAAAAAGATAACCGCTATAACCGCTTTTATTGTCCTTAACCTCAATCTGTTTCACTCGGCGAGTTTCCATGATTCTCGACGATCTTTTATTATGATCACGAATTTGATTTTGGTTGTAGTTTAGCCCAGCCCAAAAACGTAATGCTTCGATTGGCTGATAATCCAGATTTAAGGCCAAGCTATATTCTTGACGTTCTGCATCACGGATCAGTCGATTGCCTTGTCGGTCCGCCATGCTGATTTCCACACCGGACTGCGGTTTTAAGCGCTCGTATTTTGCTGCGGCACCCACGTTCAGTACAATCTCGCCCCAAGGTTGATTCCACTCAGTTTTATTACTCAGCTCCAAACCGATACGATTATTTTCTTGTGGTGACCAGGCGCGATCAGAACGGAACATCTGACTCTTAGGGCTGAAAAATGAGGCGCTGAGTTGATTGGTCTTGGCCTGTGTGCCCCAGAGTAAGCCTTCGAAATTGATCCAATCATACGCTGCGGGCTGATATTGATATTGAGCACTGAGACTCTGAATCCGATTATGACCCAATGGATACTGACGTAGGTTGGCCAGTTCGGTGCGGATCACATCCGAAGGCATCACATCACCGTATTGGCTTTGGGTATTCAAATAACTCAAGCTCAATTGATGATCTTGCCAAGGTCTTAAAATCGACTTCAGCAACACCGATTGGGTATGCGCGGATGAGTTTAAAACCTCCTCGCCTTCGGCATATACTTTGGCTGCCGATTCTAACTCTCGCCCATTGGAGTCGAACTTACGATAACCTTCGCGACCATGTTTCCCTGCATAATAATTGCCTTGTTGGCGCTCAGCATAAGCCGCAATAAAATCAGCTTTTTCAGTCTTCCATGCTGCCGCAATACTGCCAGAACGAGATTGAGCTGAACCCAAACTGCCTTTCGATTTTGACGGAGTCAGATCCAAAGGAATCGATTCATCTGCAGTGCGTGGTTGGTTTATGGCTTTATGACCATTGTCACCAAAGTTGCCACTCAAACGCAGACCAGAGCTTTTGCCATCCAGCAAAATATCATCAACACCAAGGCTCTTCATCGCCACGCTGCCACCAATCGCGCCACCCGCTTTGGTCGATGGGCCTTTCTCAATATCGACTGAGCTGATCAGCAAGTGATCGATATAACTCCGATTTTGCATCCCCCCATAACCACGATACACATCCAAAGCCTGCTGCGCCCCATCGACCGTCACTGCAACACGGC
>JASLIY010000277.1 GCA_030152675.1 Acinetobacter sp. | reverse complement strand
TACCAGTCCAATCCATGCCATAGGGGTCAGGATCGGGCTTTGATCCTGCGGATGTTGATAGATAAACCATGCCAAACAACAGGTGGAGATGGTAAAGGCCAAGCCCAAGGTCTGAACCAGATCATCACGTTTCAGTTGTAAAGCTTGTACATAGGGCACGACAGGAATGATCACGACACCAGTCGCAACCGTTAACGCTCCGCCGAGATACCCCACGATCGGTGAGAGCCATGTTTCATGACGACTGAGATCGGGAATATTTTTTGCATAGATCCCGTAAATACCATACAGCGCTAGCATGCTGCCGAGTAAGGCTTCAGAAGGAAAGTCAGTTTGATTGAGGGTGGGAAATAGACTCCAGAGCGAGCCAACCACGATCCCGAGTGCCAAAGACCAAAAGCGTCGTAATAAGGGCCAAACCCCACCCTCGGCAAATAACTGCCAGAAGTTGGTCAGCATTGAGGGAACGATCAGTAAACTGGCGGCTTGTAACGGGCTCATGACCAAAGTCAAAAGTCCCATCGACACGGCGGGCAATCCCAAACCGATCATGCCTTTGATCATGCCCGCAATGGCGAACACCGCGACGATAAATCCCCACATCTTGATTCTCTAAGCTGGTATTGATGTAGCGCAAGACTAGAGCATCATGACGGGGCGGCATATCATGTATTTTGGAAGCAGCCTCAAGCATTGCCTGAGGCTCGCTCCGATCAGAACATCATCACGCTGGATTAGAACTCGTAATTGACTCGTAACAAGGCACTGCGTGGTGTGCCTGGCATCGCATCCGAACGCCAGTAGTTTTTATTGGTCAGGTTAGAAACCGCCAAGGTCACATTCCATGGATGGGCACTATAGCCGATTGCCGCATCTGCACGGGTAAAGCCTTTGAGCTTGATGGTGTTTTCCTTATCCGTCCAACTATCACCTACACGGGTCATCCCGATTTCGGCATACCATTGATCCGTAGGAAGATAACGAACAAATAAGTTACCGGTTTCTTTGGCGGTGCCTATGAGACGGTTGCCGACCAGTTGCGGATTTTGGGCATCTTTACTGATTTTAGCCTCGGCATAACTATAGCCACCACGGACATAGACTTGTTCTAAGGCACGGCCAATGAAACTAAACTCAACCCCTTGAGATTTGTGCTGACCAGAAACACCCCAAGAGTTTGGATCATTCTTATCCATCAAATAGCGGATGTTATTTTTACGCAAGTCATAGACTGAGAGTTGGGTGCTTAAACGCTCATCCAACCATTCACTTTTAACCCCGACTTCATACTGATCACTAAACTGTGGATCAGCATCAAATAACGCCATATTTTGATTGGCACTGACCACACTCAGACCTGTTCGGCCACCGAAAGGTGCAAAGCTGCGATTATATGAGGCGTATAGGCTTTGCGATTCAATCGGTTGCCATACAATTCCCACATTCGGACTAAAAGTACTGTCCTTAATCGTCCGTTTGTAGTCAGGGTCTTGACTGTCTTTGAGTTTGTTATTGGTCTCACTCTTATAGTGGTCAAAACGCGCACCCAACATCAGCTTCAGTTCAGGCGTGAGGCTAATCAAGTCTTGGGCAAAGACACCATAACTGGTGGCTTGGTTATAGTTATGGGTATTTAACTGACGCTCGCTTGGACGGTTGTGAAAACGATCACCGGTGATTGGATCAACATAGCCCGCAACCAATTTGCCATTCTGGTCTTTATTGGCCAGTAAAGGTTCACGTTGCTCATAGGCGATATCTAGGCCAAGCATCATCTGATGTTCTAACGCGCCAGTGTTGAACTTAGCTTGTAGATCAAAGGTATTCGACGTGGTCTTGTTGCTGGTTTGCTGCCAATAATAAATCTGGCGAATCAAGCCCTGACGACAAGCAGCTTGCTTGTCCGTAGCGACGGTATCCGTAGCACAGTAGTCACCCGCATAGAAATGATCAAAGTCTTGATCCGCTTGACGATAGCTCAAAGCCCAATGCAGTTTCCAGTCAGGGTTAATCTCATAACTGAGGTCGGAACGTAGGGTCTGTGAGGTGTCATTGACATAATCGCCGTCCTGCGCAAAGCCCATTTTGGTCGAGGTGCCTGATGGCAATTTGTTGAAACTTGGGCCACGATCTGGAATACGATGTAAACGGTCATAGGTATACTGCCCCGTCCAGACCAACCCCTCTTGGTTGTTATAAGTCACGCTCGGTGAAGCCATGATCTCATCACTGCTGATTCCACTGCGGAAGCTATCGGTTTTATACACTTCGGTGGTCAGACGCGCCGCCCAATGATCATTCAAGACTTCATTAATATCTAAAGTGGTTCCCAAGTCATTATAAGAACCAGCATAGACGCCAACACTGCTAGGCGAGTCAAAGTTGGCGTATTTACTCACCATATTGATCACGCCACCGCCGCTACTGCGACCATAAAGTACCGATGCTGGGCCTTTGAGAATTTCAATGCGTTCGATATTGGCAGTACTACGACGTACTTGGCCACTTTCACGGATGCCATCGCGATAGATATCACTGGTATCCGCTTCAAAACCACGCAGTTTAATGCCATCACCACGCATATCGTAACTGGTGTCTACACCCGGTGTGCCTTGCAGCATCACGCTCAGGTCATTGGACCCATACATTTTATCTTTTTGCGCATCGATGGTTTCCACGGTTTGTGGAATGTCTTTTTTATCCAAGCCATTACGAGTTACATTGGCCTGCTTATAATCGACATAGGTCTTGATCGGGTCTTGGGCACTCATCGCCTCAAGTACCATCGTGGGTAAAGTGGTGGCGACTGGCGCTGTGGTCACGGTCTCATCGGCAGCATAGGCGGCTTGAACATTCAGGATCAAGAGCGACAAAACGCTGAGTTTTAAATGCTGTTTCCCCACGCGTTGGGACAATTTTGTTGGGTTTTTGGGAGCCTTTAAATACTGCATCGATGACGCCTTACACGAAAAGCGCAGAGTATAATGCAAATCATTTACATTTAAAAAGTGCTCGGTTTAAAAAAATTAAAATAATTTGTGCGACGCTTAAAATAAATACAACAACAGTCTGATGAGCAATAGCAATCAGTCGAAATATTGTGATGGACGACGCCCCGTAAGCTGTTTAAAAAAATAGATAAAGGCACTATCACTAGAAAATTCAAGCTGATCCGCGATCTCAGAAATCCGCTTTTTCTCTGCCAACATTTTAATCGCACGCATGAGTTTATAATTTTGTCGCCATTGCTGATAACTCAGTTGGGTCTCCCTTTTAAATAAACGGGTTAAAGTCTTTTCACTGATATGTAATGCATGGGCCAACTCTGAACGACTGGGCGGCAAATCATAGCGATCCAACACGGCGCGCACTCTATCTTGTGTCGGAAATTGCAGAAGCAGGTTTTCAGCCTGAATCGATTGTAGTTCAGCCAAACACAGTTGAATTAAGTGCTGTGCCACAGCACAACGCCAGTCGGTCTGCAATTCGAAAGTCATCATGCGCTGCAATATCGCCCGCAAGAGCGGCGTTGGCAAAAAGATTTTATGTTGTGCGGGCAGCTCAAAGTCATTCGGATCGATCCAAACGGAATGATATTGAATGCGTTGTTTGACCTCGATCTTGTGCAACGTGTGCGGTGGAATCCAAACCATAAACTGGGGGGTCAAGACACAGTAATGCTGTGATGCCTGCAAATAGACTTCGACCACCCCTTGGCTGATATACAGCAATTGACCTTTACGATGTTGATGCCAGTCTGATTGATGTCGCTGGAACTCAGAGGCCACCGCCAAGACGGACTGCGGCAGCTGATCCGCATCAAATTCTGCACTGGCATCGATCCAAGCCATACTTGTCCCATTTTCTATATATTTAGTCCTTATCATTATAAAAGCCCAAAGCTAATTTTTATATAGTGTTGCTTTTGCGAAAAACATGAATAAAAACCAACTGCTTGTTTTAATTTTACTGATCATGCTGCCACAGATCGTTGAGACGGTTTACAGTCCTGCTCTGCCGCAACTGGCTGAGGCATTTAGCGTCAATGCCTCACAGATGTCTCAAACCCTGAGCATGTATTTTGTTGGTTTTGCATTCGGAATCTTGTTATGGGGGATTTTGAGTGACTATATCGGACGTAAACCGGTCCTGATTTTGGGCCTGCTGCTCTATAGTCTATGTAGCTTTAGCATCTTATATATACATGATTTTACTTTGTTATTGTGGCTACGTATGGCGTCAGGGATGAGCATTGCCGTGGGTTCTGTCATCACCCAAATCATGTTCCGCGATCGTTTCACAGCTGAGCAAATGATCCCGCTCTTTTCATGGATCGGCATCTGTATCGCCATCAGTCCAAGCATCGGCATCTTGATCGGCACACTCCTGACAACCTCCCAAGGCTATCGGGGCGTGTTTTATTTTCTTGCACTCAGTTCAGCCTTGTGCTTGATTCTAAGCCTACTGTTTACCCGTGAAACCTCTACGCCCACAACGGAGACAGCCAAAGCTGTTCAGTCCCCATCACGGCAACACCACCAGCAGATAGCCTTATTTAAGCTGATCAAAGATCTCATCAGCGACCCGAAAGTGATCTGTTTTGCCAGCGTCATCACTGCTTATAACCTGCTGATCTTTAGCTACTATTTAAAGTCCAGTTTTCTATTCGAACAGTATCCGACTGCCGCCGTCTGGCTCCCGTGGAGTGGCGTATATTTAAGTATCGGTGCCTTAGTTGGGGTCGGACTCAACCATATGCTGAGGGCTCGATTTGCACCACAACATGCCAGTAGAATATTGAGTCTTAGCGCAGTGATCTGTATCTTCGGCAGCATACTGACTGCATTCTTTGCAAATAGCAGCTATTTCTTGGTTCCGATGTTTTTGATCATGATGGCATATTCGATGGCGATCCCAATCCTGCTGGCTCTCGCACTGTCCCACTACGTTCAACATAAAGGGATTGCAAGTGCAGTATTAGGCTTTATGTATTCGATCGCCATCGGACTCGGGTTAGAGGCGTTGCAATATCTTGCTGATCTCGGACAGACCTTTGTGATCCTCAGTCTCGTGATCAGCCTCATGACCATCTGGATTCAGCGCAAGCGTTGGCTCAGTTAAACACTGAAAATACCGTAACTGTTATGCGCATCCCAAATACCAAGACCACCACTCAAGTGGAGTGATGGTCTTGGTGTTAAAGACAGATCTAGAAAAACTTAAGGCCGTAACTCTTTCAATTCACGTTGAATAAAGTGTTGAATCATGGCGCTATAAATCTGCTCAATCAGGGCGGGGTCTACGTCGAGTGCAGTGGCTTGGGCGCGGACTTTATCCAGCACTTGCTCGACCCGCTCTGGAGATTGGACGGCTTGGACGGTGCGTTTAAAGCGTGCGGCTTGATCGACATAGAACTGCCGCGCAGCGATCAGTTCTAGCAATTGTTGGTCGATCATATCGATCTGCGCACGCGCCTGAGTCAGAGATTCACATTTCTCTTTTGGAATCGTTTTGATCTGAATATCCGTGGTGTTGTTGTTCTTTAGCATCAAGATGTCCTGCACCATTTTCAGTTTTGTATTTTTGTTCTAACACATTACTGAAAATACTTTCAACCATCCATACTCGATATAAGCTATTAAATACATATTGCTTCGCGCCAATGCGTAACACCAAGACCGGAAAGTCCGGTTGTTGCAAGCTGGCACACTGCACATCATGCTGCTCTAGCTGTGCGCTGACGTCGATTTCTGCCAAATGATCAATGCCCAATTCATATTGCAACGCCTGTAAATGTGCCTTAAACGAAGGATCTTTGGCCTCAGTCCAAACCGCTTCTAAAATCCGATGCATGGCATCGACGCGTTGCTCTTCTGGCACGCTATAAAACAGATGCGCCATGTTAAACGTGGCTTCGGCGGTTGGACGACAGAACGGGGTAAATGCCACTTCGGTTCGCTTGGACAGTCGCGTCGCCAAACTCCAATCAAATAGGTCACGCCCGCGATAACTCAGCGGATAGACATTGAGTTGAATATTATAATAATCCGCCAATTGCTCTTGGATATAGGCCAGCAATAACCAGCTAATCGGATCTTCAAGTGCGATATACAGATCTAACTCAGGATGCATGGCTTGAATCTCGGCCAACTCCTCGGCATCACTGAGTAAATGCTCACGCCATTCAATATGATTAATCAAAAAGATCGGCGGGCCCGTGAGTAGTTTTTGTTGTCTTAACCGTCGGGTCAGGCGCAGTAAATCATCGACGGCTTGGTACTGACGACCGCCAAACTCAAAATAACTCGACAGCATCGGCACCGATTCAAATACCCGTTCAGGCAATTGCTGTGGGCTATGATGTTGTTTTGCCATCATATATAAAGTGCGCAACTTGCCATACTGCTGTTGCCACAGCATATGAAACACATCTTCGAGTAAATAGAAAAAGTTCTTCCCCGTCAGCGGGGTATTTTTCAGGATCACTTCAGCTTGGGCCAAGGCTTCAGCGCTGGGTTGTTCTGGATTTTCATCATCAAAGCCAAAGCGATGTTGAATGGCAAGGATTTTGGCGTCATTGAGGCAGTAACGATGCCAAGCAGCAGCACTCATACCATTCGGTGGCTCGGCACTGAGGTCAGAGATAATGACTTTTAGCGGTTTTAATTCATCACTGAGTAACTCATCGAGTTGCGCCAGTTGTTGCACCGCGAGATAGCTATAGACATCATCTAAACGTAGATAAATACTCAGTCCTTGTTCAGTGGGTAAGACCGCTTGGCGACTCGGTTTATCATAAAACCAGCGTGATCGAATCGGATCAAACCAACGGCGTAACAGTGACATGAGATCAGCCTCAATAAAAAAACCCTTGTATTACTACAAGGGTTTATAGCAAGTTATAAGTGAATGATCAATTATACCTCTAAATCGAGATCGGTCACCGCACCTTTGTCTGCACCTGAGGCCAATTTCGCAAATTTCGCCAATGCGCCAGTGGTGTAATTTGGTTTTGGTTTCACCCATGCCGCTTTACGCGCTGCCATCTCCTGATCAGAGATATGCAAGGTCATCTCATAAGTCTCGGCATTAATGGAAATTTTATCGCCATTTTTCACCAGACCAATTGGACCACCTTCGTAGGCTTCAGGGGTGACATGTCCGATCACGAAACCATGACTCCCCCCAGAGAATCGACCATCGGTAATCAAGGCCACGGACTGACCTAGACCTTTACCAATAATCGCAGAAGTGGGTTTCAACATTTCTGGCATACCTGGTCCACCTTTTGGACCTTCGCCACGAATCACCACCACTTCGCCTTCTTGCACTTCGCCGTCGAGGATACCGCGCATCGCGCCGATCTCACCTTCGAACACACGTGCAGGACCTTCAAAGTACAGCCCTTCTTTACCTGTGATCTTGGCCACCGCACCTGTTGGTGACAAGTTACCTTTGAGGACCACCAAGTGTGAGTCTTTTTTCACGGGTGCATCGAATGGCATGATAATTTGCTGACCTTCAGGATAGTCCTGAACATCGGCCAAGTTTTCCGCCAATGTTTTACCCGTTACGGTCAAGCACGAACCATCTAACATGCCACGATCGAGCATGCGTTTCATCAATGGCTGAATCCCACCAATCGCGATCAACTCAGACATTGAGTATTTGCCCGATGGACGTACGTCTGCAAGTACTGGAATTTCTTTACCGATACGCACAAAGTCATCGAGGGTAATTTCAACACCTGCGGTATGTGCCATCGCGATCAAGTGCAACACGCCATTGGTTGAACCTCCCAAGGCGATCAAGACTTTGATCGAGTTTTCAAACGCAGCTTTGGTCATAATGTCACGTGGTTTGATATCCAAACGCAACAAGTTCATTACGGCTTCACCGGCTTGTTCACAGTCGATGAGTTTTTCTTGAGACACAGCTTCTTGCGCAGAAGAACCCGGCAAGCTCATCCCCAACGCTTCAATCGCAGACGCCATTGAGTTGGCGGTATACATCCCACCACATGAACCCGGACCTGGGATGGCCACTTCTTCAATATGTTT
>JASLIY010000204.1 GCA_030152675.1 Acinetobacter sp. | reverse complement strand
CTCATTCTATAATCTCCTAAACATGACGAAATGCCATGGGTTTTTCAGTTGTGAGAAGCATAAGCAAACTGTAAACTACAAGGCAAGCAAAAACGTTATTTTCTTTGTTAAAAAGATCAAATAATGTTTATCTCCATATTTCCCACTCTTATATAAGTGATTAATTGATTATGAAGCCGAACACCGTTGTTTCTGATTTGCCCTTGCATCCGACAAATACAACTGAGCCGGTCGAATCGCAACAGCAAGAACAGCAGGCCGGTTTAGATTTTATTCGTCAAGTGATCACTGATGATTTACAGACGGGTAAAACCGCTAAAATCGTCACTCGATTTCCGCCTGAACCAAATGGCTACTTGCATATCGGTCACGTTAAAGCCATTTGTTTAAACTTTGGCATTGCTGAAGAATTCCAAGGTGAGTGTAATTTACGCTTTGATGACACCAACCCCGATGCTGAAGAACAAGAATATGTCGATGGTATCGCCAACGATGTGAAATGGCTTGGTTTTGATTGGGCCGGTGAAACTCGCTATGCCTCAAGTTATTTCGATCAGTTACATGCATGGGCAATTCAATTGATCCAACAAGGCGATGCCTATGTGGATTTACAAAGCCCTGAAGAAATTAAATTGAATCGCGGTAATTTTGTTGAAGTCGGTAAGAATTCACCATTTCGTGATAGTTCAGTCGAAGACAACTTAGCGCGTTTTAAAATGATGAATAGCGGTGAGTTTGCTGAAGGGCAGGCGGTACTTCGTGCCAAGATTGATATGGCATCGCCGAACGTACATATGCGTGATCCAATTTTATATCGTGTATTACATTCTGAGCATCACCAAACGGGTGATCAATGGAAAATGTACCCGATGTATGACTATGCTCATCCATTATCAGATGCGATTGAAGGCATTACCCACTCACTGTGTACCCTCGAGTTCCAAGACCATCGCCCATTCTATGATTGGGTGGTTGAGAAGGTAAAATCTCCGGCAGTACCACGTCAGTATGAGTCAAGCCGTTTAAATATCGACTACACCATTACTTCGAAACGTAAGTTACGTCGTTTGGTTGAAGGAGGTCATGTACAAGGTTGGGATGATCCACGTATGCCAACCGTTGTCGGGATGCGTCGTCGTGGCTTTACCGCTGCAGGTCTTCGTGACTTCTGTCAACGTGTGGGGGTGTCTAAAACAGATGGTATCGTTGATGTGGCGATGCTGGAGTTCTGTATTCGCCAATCACTTGAAAATACAGCAGCACGTGGCATGGCCGTTCTGAATCCACTTAAAGTGACTTTAACCAATCTGCCAGAGGCAATGGCTTTATCACATGCCCGCCATCCAAATGTGGACATGGGTGAGCGTGAGATTCCATTAACTGAACAGATTTATATTGATCGTAAAGACTTTGAAGAAGTACCACCGAAAGGCTTTAAACGTTTGATTCCAGAAGGTGAAGTTCGTTTACGTCATGCTTATGTGATCAAATGCGATGAAGTCATCAAAGATGCGTCTGGTGAAGTCATCGAATTAAAATGTTCGATTGATCCTGAAACTTTAGGTAAAAATCCAGAAGGTCGTAAAGTTAAAGGCGTGATTCATTGGGTCTCTGCTGAAAAAGGCGTGCCTGCTGAAGTCCGTATCTATGAGCGTTTGTTCACAGAATCAGATCCAGAAACGGGTGAGGACTATTTGGCCAATCTAAATCCTGAATCGCTTAAAGTAGTTCAGGCTGTGATTGAGCCATCATTGGCACAAGCACAAGCAGAAGATCGTTTCCAGTTTGAACGTGAAGGTTATTTCGTTGCAGATCGCTATGATCATGCAGTAGAGCATCCTGTGTTTAACCGTATCTTGGACTTAAGAGACAGCTTTAAGCCAAAGAAATAAGTACTTTAAATCCAATAAAAAACTCAGCCTAGGCTGAGTTTTTTATTGCGCGTTCATGGGAGATGCTTGATGAGTTGAGGTCATTGTACAGCACAAGGCACATTATCGAGTTTAGCGTCGACGTGAGCTGCTACGACTTCGACCGCGTGCCATACCACCTAAGGCATTTAAGACTGCCAACTTACTCATGCTGCCTGAAGCATGCGCATGGCAAATCGCAGCTGCGAGCGCATCCGCCGCATCTTCTTGGGGTTTAATGCTTAAGTTTAGGATCTTCATCACCATCATTTGAACTTGTTCTTTATCGGCAGCCCCATAACCGACCACAGACTGCTTAATTTGTCGTGCAGTATATTCGGCGACATCGAGATCAGCATTCACCAAGGCGGCAATGGCAGCCCCACGTGCTTGACCGAGCTTGAGTGCTGAGTCCGGGTTTTTGGCCATGAAGACTTGTTCGACTGCTGCTTCAGTCGGTTGATGAAACTCCACGATGCGATGAATCCCAGCAAAAATTCGTTTGAGCCGTTCAGGTATCTCTTTGGTTTCTGTGCGAATTGTACCGGCATCGACAAAACTGAGTTTTTGGCCATCTTTTTGAATAATGCCATAACCGGTTAAACGTGAACCTGGGTCAATCCCAATAATTAAGGTCATACGAGATTAAAAATTACGATAAAGTTGATATTGTTACATAATGCAGTTGCTTGTGCATGCTGAATTTTCAAGGTGTTGAGATGTTCATTGGCTTATAGGCTTCCGCAATGCTTGATTTCGGCGCGCACAGACCATTTTCTCTTCCGAAGGCCTTCTTATCAATTGATGTTGATGATTTTGAAGAAGTTTAAAAACCAATCTTAGATCAGCATTAGCACTGTATGTTGTACTTCTGTTTGTAATAATCTAAAGCTATATCTAAATCATGCAGCAGCTTTTCTTCTGAAAATGTATTGCCTTCTATTTGGAGTGCGGCTGGTATGTAATTGTTTTTATATTCAGCTGGGTATTTGACACAGACGATTTGCTTTTTTTCAGCAACAGGAGTGCTAGCTAAATCCAATTGATCAAAGAATCCATCAATCACCAAAGATGATTTTTCAAATTCAACATTTAGGCTGGGGTGTGATTCAAGAGCTTCTTCTGGTTGCTTTTGGCAGGCTGTGATCGTGATAGTAAGCAATAGAAAGGTGATTACTTTGGTTTTCATTGTTATAGCCTTGAGAAAATGCAGATCATTATAATATGTTATGAGTAAAATAAAACGCCTGCTGGATAGGGGCTCTCTATCAAATTCTCGTAAAAGCAGAGATTGGATTTGAGCTCAAGAATGAAAATATGAAAAGCATATTTATGGTTAAGCGCTATCCCCCAATATTTTTAACTCAAAAATATTCTAGTAAATGTATACTTTTTTGGTTTGTCGCCTTGATTTTTGTACATTGTGCTAAAATATAGAGTATAGAAAATTGAAACATTTCTTGATGTGTGCAGAACTGTGTACATTAAATTGAAACGATGTAGATATTTTTAATTTATAGTTATACCAATCAAGAGGTTAAGTAGATTTGAAATTATTCCCCCTTATATTAATTGCGATTGTTGCCGAAATAGCCGTATGGATTGGGGTTGCACAATTCATGAGTGGTTGGTACGTATTCTTTTGGTTTATCATCGCCTTTTTTATCGGCCTAAGTATGCTGCGTTCAAGTACTGCGAGCATTATGCCGCAATTACAGCAAATGCAAATGACTGGGCAGATGGGTAGCGACCCCGTGGTGGGACGCAAAATCGCAATGGCGATGGCAGGTTTTCTACTTTTAATTCCGGGTCTAATCAGTGATGTACTTGCAGTTCTGATCTTGATTCCACCAGTTCAGAAATTCTTCCGGACCTTGTTTATGCAAGCGATTGCAAAACGTCAACAAGCGATGATGGAAAAAATGATGGGGGGGATGATGGGTGGCAATATGAATCAAGGCGGTGCGGCTGGTGAAAATCCATTTGCAGACTTGATGCGCCAGATGCAAGACATGCAAAACCCAAATGCAGGACAGTATCGTGATTCCAATGTGATTGATGGGGAAGCACATGAAGTTGAACCAGAGCATAAACAAATTGAATTTAAAGATGTAACACCGAAAAAATAATTAGAAATGATCACACCAAAAGCCGAATCCTTGATTCGGCTTTTTTAGCACTGTGGATTACGAAGTGTAGATTTTGACGTTTCTTGTTGGGTTGTGTCTGTATCTTCTTGAGCCTCGGTTTCGGTGATCCGTGGCTGATATTGATGCTTAATTTCGAGTGTTGTTTGATGATTTTCAGATTGCTGATATTTACGATTGCGATTGGCCCGCTCTCTAAAACCACCTTTATGAATAAGTTTCATTTTGCTCCTACTATGCAATTCCGTGAAGATCTAAAGGGATAAGTTTAGCGGAATTAAACTTTGAAATGTCATTGGGATGTTATACATTGCAGTTATATTTCTGAGAAATGTAGCAAAGTGTTTAGGTTTGCTTAAAAAGTAAGCTAAAAAAGCAAGAATATCGCTATTATGTAATTGTCTGGTTGTTCGGCATATTTAATATAAACAATTGATTGTTTTTATTTGTTAAGTCTCATATGATCTTGGGACAATATAAATATGCCGACGGAAAGCGCATATAAATTGAAATAGGAGGATACCTATGCATTCCCAATACCATTGTGCTTGTTGTAACAAGGCATTGTTGAGCAGCCATAAAGAGTGTCCCCACTGTGGCTCACAGCATATTAAAAGTTCAATCAGTGTTTGGATTTTTTGTGTGACGGCTTGTCTTGCTGTAGTGCTGACCTTCAAGCTCGTGCATGCTTATATTCAAGATCATCAAGAACAACCCGAAAAAAAAACCATCTTTGATGTTCTGAGCAAGGATAAGTCTTCGTCTATTGCTAAACCCTAGCTCATTCGCCTGTCGTCATCAATAGATCAGTAAAGATGTTCGACCATACGATACGCATAAAAAATACTCAGTACCTTGAGGGTGCTGAGTATTTTTGAAGCATAATTAAACCAACTATTTGATTCTGCTTCAGATTAGATACTTTAAAAACTGAATGTTTAGATCAGATCTTAAAGATTTGCAGATGCTTTAAGGGCTTCAACTTTATCCGTTTTTTCCCAAGTAAATGCATGGTCATTTCCTTCGCGACCAAAGTGACCGTAGGCTGCAGTTTGCTGATACATTGGTTGTAAAAGATCTAACATGCGGGTAATGCCATACGGACGTAGATCGAAGTGTTCACGAACCAATTGAACAATAAGCTCATCTGAGATTTTTCCAGTATTGAATGTATTGATCGAGATTGAGGTCGGTTCGGCCACACCAATTGCATAGGAGACTTGAATCTCGCATTTATCTGCTAAGCCAGCAGCAACAATGTTTTTGGCAACATAACGACCTGCATATGCAGCAGAGCGGTCGACTTTAGATGGATCTTTACCTGAAAACGCACCACCGCCATGACGTGCCATGCCACCATAGGTATCTACGATAATTTTACGTCCAGTCAGGCCGCAATCACCGACAGGTCCACCAATCACAAAGAGACCAGTTGGGTTGATGTGGAATTTTGTACCACTATGGAACATATCAGCTGGAATAATTGGTTTGATAATTTCTTCAATTACCGCTTCTTTAAGCTTCGCTTGGCTGATTTCAGGATCATGTTGTGTTGACAACACCACGGCATCTAGACGAACAGGTTTGCCATTTTCGTAAGCAAAAGTCACTTGGCTTTTTGCATCAGGGCGTAACCAAGAGAGGCGACCGTTACGACGTAACTCAGCTTGCTTTTCCATCAGGCGATGCGCATATGAAATCGGTGCTGGCATCAACACATCAGTTTCACGGCTTGCATAACCAAACATTAAGCCTTGATCTCCAGCACCTTGATCTTCAGGTTTTTGGCGATCTACACCTTGGGCGATTTCAGGTGATTGTTTACCAATCATGTTGATCACAGCACAAGTCGAGCCATCAAAACCGAGGTCGGTGTGATGATAGCCAATTCCATTTACGGTTTGACGAACAACCGCCTCAAAATCAACATTTGCAGTCGATGAAATTTCACCTGCAAGTACCACAGCGCCTGTTTTTACTAAAGTTTCACAAGCTACTCGAGCATAAGGGTCTTCTTTTAAGATGGCATCCAGTATAGCGTCACTGATTTGATCCGCCATTTTGTCGGGATGTCCCTCGCTTACAGATTCCGAAGTAAAAACAGCATACTCACGCATGAAAGTCCTATCACAGTTTATTCATAAAGACGCGATATGTTACATCGACTTCAGCATTAGGACTAGCTTAACCTGTGTATTTTGCATGAATTTATTTCAATCAGCTGTTTTTTATTGCGTTAAAGCTTAAAAAAACTAAATTTGTAGATCTAGTTCTGTTTCTTTTTCAATTTCAAGTCATTGCAAAAGCATACTTGCAATTGATTTGAGCACTAAATTGTAATTTATATAGAGTTAACTGTTCAGAACTCACATTGATCTTTATTAATGTTCATTTAATTTTATTTAAGATGAATATAATTCATTCTGTATATTTTACACTTACTTACATTTTAATCAATCCTTAAGACTGAGAATTCAGTTACAGAAATGAAAAAAGCATCAATGCCTTAGGAGTTGATGCTTAATCTAAATGATTCGTGATAGTGTGAATTTATTTCAATCGTAGATGTTGTACAGTCGGATTTTATTTAAGCCATTTAAGCAAACATCATAACGAGCCATAAATAACACTCAAAAGAAAAGGCACTTAATTTATTAAGTGCCTTTTTGATTATTTATTGTGTACCATCACATGATCGTGTGGGTTTATACACGTAAATGAGATGGAATAAATTCATTTAATTCTTTTCGGCTAAAGCCTCGAGACATTAGTACTTCCTTGATCCCTAAAATAATCTCCTCA